>NZ_LZMJ01000040.1:0-98738 GCF_001665495.1 Rhodococcus sp. 852002-51564_SCH6189132-a | reverse complement strand
TTCCATGCGCCGGGTCATGATCAGAAGCGGTTCCTGGAGTTGTTCGAGCGCGACCTCGCCCCGCGCCTGCGCGCACTCACCTGACGTCCGACCCGCAAGGTGCCGCTTCTCCGCTGAGTAGGAGCGGCACCGAGCAGCCCGACACCCCGCGCGTGCTGCAGACCCAGTCCTGACATCCCGCGACTCCCATGCCCGGCCGGACACCGCCGGCCGGGCGTGTGCGCGGGTACGCGGGACGGAGCAAAGTTTGCAGTTAGGGTGGAATCCATGAGTGCTGCTGCAGGGTCCGTCTCGAGCATCTACATCGCAGCTCCGGAAGGGGACACCGGGAAGTCGACGGTCGCCCTGGGCGTGCTGCAGACGCTGTGCGCGTCCACCGCCCGCGTCGGTGTCTTCCGTCCCATCGCGCGCTCCGACAGCGACATCGACTACATCCTCGAACTGTTGCTCGAACACACCACCGTCGACCTCGCCTACGAGGACTGCATCGGCGTCACCTACGACGACGTCCACGACGACCCGGACGCCGCGCTCAGCGACATCGTCGGCAAGTACCACGCGGTGGCGGACCGCTGCGACGCCGTCGTCATCGTCGGCAGCGACTACACCGAGATCGCCAACCCCAGCGAACTGTCGTACAACGCCCGCATCGCGGCGAACCTCGACGCCCCGGTACTGCTCGTCCTGCGCGGCTCCCGCCGCACGCCCTCGGAGATCGCCCAGCTCGCCGGTGTGTGTGCGAACGAGCTCGCGGGACAGCACGCGCATCTCGGCGCGGTGGTGGTGAACCGCTGCGACCCCCATGCACTCGACGAGATCGCCCGGGCTCTCGGCGACCGCACCGAACCGGTGTGGACGCTCCCGGAGGTGCCCGCACTGGTCGCGCCGACGATGGCCGAGCTGCAGACCGCGATCGGAGGCGAGCTCTACAGCGGTGACCCCGACCTGCTGCAGCGGGAAGCGCTGCGGATCATGGTCGGTGGCATGACCGCCGAACGGATTCTCGAGCGGCTCACCGACGGCGTCGTCGTCATCGCTCCCGCCGACCGCTCCGACGTCATCCTCGCGCTGGTCAATGCCAATGCCGCCGAAGGATTCCCGACGCTCGCCGGCATCATCATGAACGGGGGCCTGCTGCCGCACCCGATGATCGCGCAGCTCGTCACGGCCTTGAAGCCGTCGCTGCCGATACTCACCACCGAACTCGGCACCTTCGACACCGCCTCGGCTGCCGACCGCACCCGAGGCCGCATGGCCCTCGGCGCACAGCGCAAGATCGACACGGCACTCGCGCTCATGGAACGACACGTCGATTCCCGTTCTCTGCTCGACCGGTTGCGACTGCCGCGACCGTCCGTGACCACCCCGCAGATGTTCGAATACCAGCTCATCGACCGCGCGCGGGCCCAGCAGCGGCACATCGTGTTGCCCGAGGGCGAGGACGACCGCATCCTTCGAGCCGCCGGACGCGTGCTCCAGCGTGGCATCGCGAAGCTGACGATCCTCGGCGACGAGGCAGCCGTCCGCCAGCGGGCGTCGGAACTCGGGGTGGACCTGTCGCAGGCGCAGATCCTCGACCCGCGCACTTCCGAGCACGCCGACCGGTTCGCGGAGGAGTACGCGCGGCTGCGTGCCCACAAGGGCATGACCGTCGAACGTGCACGCGAGATCATGCGCGACATCTCATATTTCGGCACGATGATGGTGCACCTGGGACTGGCCGACGGCATGGTTTCGGGCGCGGCCCACACCACCGCCCACACGATCCGCCCCGCCCTCGAGATCATCAAGACCGAACCGGGCGTCTCCACGGTGTCGAGCATCTTCCTGATGTGCCTCGCCGACCGTGTCCTCGCGTACGGCGACTGCGCCGTCGTCCCCGACCCGACCGCCGACCAGCTCGCCGACATCGCGATTTCGTCCGCCGCGACCGCCGCCCGGTTCGGCATCGACCCGAGGGTCGCGATGCTGTCGTACTCCACCGGCGAATCCGGTTCGGGTGCCGACGTCGACAAGGTCCGCTCGGCCACGACGTTGGTGCGGGAGCGGCGACCCGACCTGCCGGTGGAAGGTCCGATCCAGTACGACGCGGCGATCGAACCGACGGTCGCGAGCGCGAAGCTGCCCGACTCCGACGTCGCCGGACGCGCCACGGTGTTCATCTTCCCGGACCTGAACACCGGCAACAACACCTACAAGGCCGTGCAGCGCAGCGCCGGTGCCGTCGCCGTCGGACCCGTCCTGCAAGGCCTGAACAAGCCGGTCAACGACCTCTCGCGGGGCGCCCTGATCCAGGACATCGTCAACACCATCGCCATCACCGCGATCCAGGCGCAGGAGGAAGACGCGTGAGCAGCCCGAACCCGGTCACCGCAGGCACCGTCCTGGTCCTCAACTCCGGATCGTCGTCGATCAAGTTCCAGCTGATCGAACCGGAGAGCGGAAAGTCGCTGGCGCACGGACTGATCGAGCGGATCGGGGAACCGGAGGGCCGGATCGTCTTCCACCACACGGCGGGGGCGGACGAACGCAACGACGCCATCGCCGACCACCGGACCGGACTGCGTGCGGTACTGGAGATGCTCGAAGGGCTGGGCCGTCCGCTGCACGAGGTGGGCATCGTCGCCGTCGGACACCGACTCGTGCACGGCGGCAAGGTCTTCTACGAACCGACCCTGATCGACGACGACGTGGTCCGCGCCGTCGACGAATTGTCGATCCTTGCGCCCCTCCACAATCCGGCGAACGTCGTGGGAATGGAGGTCGCGCGGGAGGAACTGCCCGACATCCCCCATGTGGGTGTCTTCGACACCGCCTTCTTCCACGGTCTTCCGCCGCACGCGGCGACCTATGCGATCGACCGCGACATCGCCCACAAGCACGACATCCGGCGGTACGGATTCCACGGTACTTCACACGAATACGTGTCGGGGCGTGCCGCGGAGTTCCTCGGACGCGACATCGCGGACCTGAATCTGGTTGTGCTCCATCTGGGTAACGGTGCGTCGGCGTCGGCGGTCGCAGGTGGGAGCCCGATCGACACCTCGATGGGACTGACCCCGCTCGAGGGTCTCGTCATGGGCACGCGCAGCGGCGACATCGATCCGGGTGTCGTCATGCACCTCAACCGGGCGGCCGGGTTGAAGGTCGACGCCATCGACGACCTGCTCAACCGGCATTCGGGCCTGAAGGGGCTGTCGGGTGTCAACGACTTCCGGGCTCTGCTGAAGCTCGTCGGCGAGGGCGACGAGGACGCGCGACTCGCGTACGAAGTCTACGTGCATCGCATCCGGAAGTACGTGGGCGCCTACACCTTCGAGCTCGGCGGCGTCGACGCAATCGTGTTCACCGGTGGGGTGGGGGAGAACAACGTCGACGTCCGGCGCGACAGCCTCTCCGGCCTCGACCGGCTCGGCATCGTCGTCGACGATGCGCGCAACACTGCCGACGACGACGGGGAACGCCGGATCTCGGCCGACTCGTCGCAGGTGGAGGTGCTCGTGATCCCCACGAACGAGGAACTCGCCATCGCCCGCGCGGCCGTGCAGTTCGCCCGGCGCTGACTTCTGATCAGGTCAAACTGCGCGGCCGGATCGCGTTCGCGAGGTCGACGAGGGTGTAGCGGTGTGTGCGGGAAGGGGCGTTGCGCGCCAATTGCCGCAGCGCCGCCTCGGTGCCCAGGCGGAGTCCCTTCTCGGTGAACGGTACGTCGAGGATGCGGTCGTACTCGCGACTCGATGCCCGTCCACTGCGCACCCATTCGAGCGCTGTCCCGAGGACCAGTGCGCGCATCTGCAGGGCGCGACCCTCGTCGGGAGGCAGCGACGCGATCCGGTGCGCGGCCTCGCGCAGATCCGCCTCGGAGATCTCCTCGACGCGACCGCCTCGTAACAGGATCAGCGCGGCGGTCATGGTCGCGGCACTGTGGTGCCGGGAGGTCGTGGGGACCTCGTCGAGCACGTCCACGGCGGCGCGGATCTCGTCGCGGGCGGTGAGCTGGCGTGCCAACCCGAAGGCCGCGCTGACGACGGCGTGATCGGTGCGCCACACGACCCGGTAGGACTGCTCGCAGAAGCGTCGCCACGCGTCGGGGTCGTCGCTCTCCCAATGCTGCAGCGTCAGTTCGGCGGTGGCCCCGAGTGCGATCTTCGGGGCGATCTCACCCGGAAGCGCGTGCAGCACCTTGTCGAACCGGGTGAACGCTGCCTCGTAGTCGTCCTGCAGCAGTTCGGCGATGCCGGCGTACCAGTCCATGCGCCAGTCGTCGCCGAACTCGCGCTCGAGGCGGGTGAGGATCTCCACCGCGCTGTCGACCTGCCCGAGATCGAGATGGGCGCGGACCTCGGCGAGGGTGATCTCCTTGGAGAACGACACGTCGGATGCTCCGACGACCCGCCCGACCCCGTTCTCGCGCGCGTGCCGGAGCGAGTCGAGGGTCTGCTGCGGTTCGCTGTGCACCGCGGCGGCGAGGAGCGCGGCACTCGGATCGTTGGGGTCGAGCAGGGGGACGGGCAGTGCCGCCGCGACATCCTGGCCCCGCAGTTTGGGGTCGCGCTCGATCCCGTCGGCGTACACGTCGGTGGGGACGAGTGCCTCGTCGGTGCCGAAGGTCGTGCGGGGCGGGCTGAACAGCCGGGACAGTCCGGGGTGTTCGGTGCCGAGTTTCTTCGACAGGATCTCGCGCAGCACACCGGTGAGCTGTCCGTGCAATTCGTCGGCGGACGAGAAGCGCTGCTGCGGATCGGGGTTCGTGGCCCGCAGGAGCAGGCGGTGGAAGGAGTCGAACTCGTCGAGCAGGGGAGCCTGCTCGGGGGTGGGCAGACCGTCGCGGTAACGGCCTTTGTCCGAGGGCATGTCGAGGGTGAGCACCGCGAGTGTGCGTCCGACCGTGTAGATGTCGCTCGCGACCGTCGGCCCGGTCCGGACGATCTCGGGTGCTTGATATCCCGGCGTCCCGTACAGATAGCCGTATCCCTCGATCGCGGAGACGGCGCCGAGGTCGATGAGTTCGATCTGCTCGTCGGTGACCATGATGTTCTCGGGCTTGAGGTCGTTGTAGACCAGTCCGATGTCGTGCAGATACTGCAGTGCCGGTAGCACTTCGAGCATGTATGCGATGGCCTGCTCGACGGGGATGCGGTTCGGTGGGGGATAGTTGTCGAGCACGGTACGCAGGGTGTGACCACCCAGGTACTCCATGACGATGTATCCCATCGGGGTGCCGTCGGGTGAGGGGTGCTCGACGAAGTTGTAGATCTGCACGATGCTCGGATGGCTGACCTCGGCCAGGAACTGGCGTTCGGCCACCGCGACCGCCTGGGCCTCGGCGTCGCCACTCTGCAGCAGGCCCTTCAGCACTACCCAGCGGTCGCTCACGTTGCGGTCGATCGCGAGGTAGATCCATCCCAGTCCGCCGTGGGCGAGACAACCCTGCACCTCGTACTGCCCGGCGACGAGGTCCCCGCGGTGCAGGGCCGGAGTGAACTGGAAATGTGTTCCGCACTGGGGGCAATCACCTTCTGTGGGACCCGGCCCCGACGGGGTGCTGCGTCCCACCGGTTGTCCGCACTTCGCGCAGAACCTCTTGCCTTCGGAGACGTGAGGATCGCGGAGGACAGCGTCGACCGGATCCTTCGTGGTGGGGACCGGCACGTCGACGAGGCCGGCGATGCGGCGACGCTGGGTTCCGCGCGGCCGGATGCGGCGGTTCGACGAACGTTGGGAGGACGAACGCTGGGAGGACGAGCCGGACCAGATCGACGAGCGCTGGGTGGAGTCGGGCCGCGTGGCGGGGACGGGGCCGGGGCCGCGTTCGGTGGCGGGGCCGGAATCGGCCGACGGGGTATCGGCCGGTTCGGGTTCGTCGGACATGGCCGTCACTTCCGGTAGTTCGGTGTCGGGGGTGACGGAGTGGGACCGAGCACCCGCAGGTACTTCTCGTACAGCGCCGTCCACGTCCCGTCGGAGCGGATCCGTTCGAGGGTGGCGTTGACGAAGCGTACGAGCTCGTCGCTGCCCAGCCGGATTCCGATTCCGTACGGCTCCGATCCCAGGGAGGGGCCGACGAGTTCGAGATAGGGGTCCTGTGAGGCGAGTCCGGCGAGGATCGTGTCGTCGGTGCTCACGGCGTCGACCTGCTGTTGCTGGAGGACGACGAGGCAGTCGGCCCACGACGGCACGGTGAGGATCGACGCCGACGGCTGCACTTCTCGCATCCGGAGCAGCGAGGTGGTGCCCTCGACGATGCACACGCGCCGGCCGGCGAGATCGGCGGCGGAGCGGATGCCGGATCCCCGGACGACGAGCACGCGCTGCTGGGCTCGGAAGTACTCGGTGGAGAAGTCGACCTTCTCGCGTCGGGCGCACGTGATGCTCATGGTCTTCGCGACGATGTCGACGGTGGAGTCCTGCAGCGCCTTCTCGCGCTCGGCCGACGACAGGATGCGGTAGTCGACGAGGTCGGGATCGCCCAGGAGGTCGCGGGCGAGCTCACGTGCGATGTCGACGTCGAAACCGGTGATGCGCCCGGTCGCGGTGTCGCGGTAGCTCATGAGGTTGCTGCCGGTGTCGAGGCCGACGATCAGCCGGCCGCGCGTGCGGATCCGATCGATCGCAGGTCCGGTGGCGTTCGGGTCCGGGGGAAGCGAGGCGGTGGGATCGCCGCAGTCGGGGGCGGGCGGTGTGGCCACCGACGACTCGAGCATCCGCGCGTTCTCGGGAAGCGGGAGAGAGGTCGTCGTCCCTTGGAGGCCGGGGGCGCGCGGTGGGGGGTCGGTCGCGCACCCGCCGGCGAGTGCGGAGACGACGCACAGGCCCGCGACGAGAACGCGCTCTCTCACTGGTACTCCTTCAACCGGGGCCGGAGACCGACCCACACGCCGACCAGCGCCACCGTCAGCAGCACCACCGACATCGGTGCGAGGCCGGCGAGGGTGCGGGAGGCGCGGAACTCGTTGTCGCGCAGTTCGGTGCGGGTGTCGTCGATTCCTTCCGTCAGGGCCGCATCGAGAGCGACGAACCGGGCGGTGGACTCGCCGGGACCTGCACCGACCGCGAGGACCGAGGCCGCTGCGTAGTCGCCGCGGACGAGGGCGTCGACCATGCGTGCATGCGAGTTGATCCATGCGTCGTGCGCCGACCGGGCGGTCTCCACTGCCTCGGCGCCCGCCTCGAGGGCGGAATCGCGACCGTACTCGTCGAGGATGTCGCCGAGCCGCGCCATGTTGGTCTCGAAGGTGTCGTCGTACGCGCCGGTCGTGTCGCGCCGGGCGATCAGCAGGGTCTCGGCGGTACGCGACTGCTGGGCGAGGATCCGGCCCTCGGTGAGATCGGCGAGCGGTGCCGCACCGCGCTCGATGGCGCGTTCGGTGGCACTCGACGAGGCCAGGCCCGCGACGAGCAACCAGCACAGCAGCGCGCCGGTCGCGCCGATCGCGACGAGGATTCCGGGATTGAGGGTGCGACGACTGCGGCGGCTCACGACGGCGTGTGCCACGCACAGGGCAGCGACCGTGACGAGGAGCAATCCGATCGCGAGCCAGGGCGGTCGCACCGCGTCGCGCTGGGTGTCCTCGACCGCGGCGACGCCGCGCGTGTGCAGTTCCTGCGCGGCGGGGAGCAGTTCGGTCTGCATCAGGTGCGAGGCCTCGCCGAGATATGCGGCGCCGACCGGATGCCCGGTGCGGTTGTTGGTGCGAGCCGTCTCGATGAGACCCGTGTAGACGGGCAGCAGCCGCCCGATCTCCGTCAGGTTGTGCGCGGTCTCGCGGTCGGCATCGGTCAGGCCGGTCGCCGCGATGACGAGATATTCCGCGGCCTCGTTGGTCGCCCGGATGTAGCGACTGCGCACCGCCTCCGGTTCGAGTCCGCCCGAGATGAAGCCCGTCACGGCGGCGGCGTCGGCCACCGACAGCGCGCTGTAGAGATTCTGGGCCGCGCTGGCGAGCGGCTCGATGGACGCGAGGAGACGATCGTGGGTGGCCTGCCTGCCGGACACCATCGTTGCGGAGACCGCTGCCGAGGCGACGAGCAGCACGGTGAGCACCACCCCGAGGACCACCAACCGGACCGGCGTGGACCGGAGCAGGGCACGAGCGTCGTCGAACCGGGCGTCCGGAGTGTCCGTATCGGCGTCGTCGCGGATGTGGCTCTCGACAGGAGCGAAGGGAGGGGTGATCCGTACGTCCACCGGGCACTCCCTTCCTCGTGTCGAGCGGTCTGAGGGGAGCATATAAGCAGCCCGGCGGTATTGTTGCCGTCCACGGACGGCGGGGATCCGGTACCGGGTACAGGTCCGGGCGAGGGCGGGTCGGAGAGGCGGACGCAATGCGTGGAGACGGTGACGGCTGGGCGGTCGGACCGGACGGCGAGAAGCGCTGGGGACGGCACGGCGCCGCAGGTCTGCTGCTGCGCGCTCCGCTCGCGGACGGTCGCCCCGCGGTTCTCCTGCAGCATCGGGCGGCATGGTCGCACCAGGGCGGGACGTGGGCACTTCCCGGTGGAGCGCGCGACTCGCACGAGAGCACCGTCGACGCCGCCGTGCGGGAGGCCCACGAGGAGGCCGGCATCGATCTCGCGGCCGTGACGGTACGCGCCGAGCGCGTCACCTCCGGTCTCGCGGGCGGATGGACCTACACCACCGTCGTCGCCGACGCCACCGAAACTCTCGTGACCAGTCTCAACCAGGAGAGCACCGAACTGCGCTGGGTGCCCGAACCGGAGGTCGAGGCGATGCCGCTGCACAGCGGCTTCGCCGAGGCGTGGCCGTCGCTGCGCACCTCACCGGTACGCATGCTGCTCGACACCGCGAACGTGCTCGGAGCGAGCGGCCCCACCGGATGGTGGCGCGACCGCCCCGGCGCGACGAGCGCCCTGCTCGCCGACCTCGCCGCGGTCCTGCCCCGCACCGTCGAAATTCCCGACGGGACGTTCGGCTGGGTCCCCCGCGTCGAAGCGGTCCTCGAAGGGCATGCCCGCGACGCGACGATCGACGACGTCCGGATCCCGGTGCACAGCGCGGACGGCAGCGGCGACGACGAACTGACCCGGCTGGCCTCCACCACGACGGCCGTGGTCGACCCCGGGGTGACGGTCGTGGTCACCGCGGATCGCGGCCTGCGCGCGCGGTTGCCCAGGGGCACGATCGCGATGTCGCCCTCGGCCGTGCTGGGCTGGCTGTAACGCCTCAGGTCGGGAGTGCGGCCTTCAGCGCCGCCGCGGCTGCCCGCGGATCGGATGCCTTCGTGATCGCCCGGACCACCGCGACCCGCGTGGCACCGGCGTCGAGCACCTCGGGGAGTCGCTCGAGATCGATGCCGCCGATCGCGAACCACGGCCGTGCCGGCTGCGACTGCGTGACCTCGCGCGTCACCTCCAGCCCCGCTGCGGTCCGTCCCGGCTTGGTCGGTGTGTCCCACACCGGCCCGGATGCGAAGTAGTCGACGCCCTCCTCGATGTCGGCGAGCGCAGCCTGCGCGCGGCTCGACGTCGAGCGGCCGATGACGATCTCGTCGCCGAGGATCTGCCGCGCGTGCCGCACCGGCAGGTCGCCCTGACCGAGATGCAGGATGTCGGCGCCCGACGCGAGCGCGATGTCGGCGCGGTCGTTCACGGCCAGGAGCGCACCGTGGCGTGCACACGCCTCGCCGATGATCTCGAGGGCGGCGAGTTCCTCGCGTGCCTCGAGGCGTCCGAACTTCTTCTCGCCGGCCGAGTCCTTGTCGCGCAACTGGACGATGTCGACCCCACCGGCGAGGGCCTCCTCGACGAACCGTGCGAGGTCGCCGGTGTCCCGGCGAGCGTCGGTGCACAGATACAACCGGGCGGTCGCGAGGCGGCCGCGCGGGTCGGGATGGTTGCCGCGATAGGTGGTCACGACCAAGACGGTAGCCTCTAAGCAGAAAGTGACGACACGGGAGTCCCGAGGTTCGCGGGGCTGAGAGGGGGCCTGCCGGCCCCGACCGTTATGACCTGACCCGGATCATGCCGGCGCAGGGAGTGAGGTGGACCAATGGCAACTGTGGCCGTCGTGGGTGGCGGAGTGATCGGGCTGTCGATCGCATGGCGCGCGGCCCGCTCGGGGCACATCGTGACCGTGCACGACCCGAATCCCGGCAGTGGCGCCTCGTGGGTGGCCGGCGGGATGCTGGCCCCGCTGTCCGAGGGCTGGCCCGGTGAGGACCACGTGCTGTCCCTGGGTGCGGCCTCGCTCGACCGCTGGCCCGGATTCGCGGATGCACTGCGCGCGGAGACCGGCGTCGACGTGTTCACCGCCGAGGAGTCGCTGACCGTCGCGCTCGACGCGGCGGACGCGGCCGACTTGCGGACCGTCGCCGAATGGGTCGGGGAGCGGGGGCACGAGATGCGTCTGCTCTCCCGTGCGGAGATCCGGGAGTTCGAACCGTCGCTCGGGCCGAAGGTGCGTCTCGGACTGCTCGCGCCCACCGAGTCGTCGGTCGACAACCGTACGCTCGTCGACGCCCTGCGCGTCGCGGCCACCGCGGCCGGGGTGCGTTTCTCCGACGCCGCCGTCCACGATCTCGCCGACCTTCCCGACGATCAGGTGGTGCTCGCCGCCGGCTCGGCGTCGGCGCGACTGTGGCCGGGCCTTCCGGTCCGTCCGGTCAAGGGCGAGATCCTGCGCCTGCGGGTGCGGCCGGGCGCGACCCCGCCGCCGCAGCGCACCGTGCGCGCGAGTGTCCACGGACGCCCCGCCTATCTGGTGCCCCGCCACGACGGCCTCGTCGTGGGCGCCACACAGTACGAGGCGTCCGACACACAGGTCACGGTGGCCGGGGTGCGCGATCTGATCGCCGACGCCGAGAAGATCTTTCCTGCGCTCGGCGAGTACGAACTGTTCGAGGCGAGCGCGGGCCTGCGCCCGATGACCCCCGACAACCTGCCGCTGATCGGCCGGCTCTCCGATCGTGTCGTCGCCGCGACCGGCCACGGCCGCAACGGTGTGCTGCTCACGCCGCTCACCGTCGACGCGGTGCTCGCCGAACTCGGTGGGCGGTCGCTGGCCGACGCGCAGTACGCCTGTCCTGGACGAATTACGGAAGCGAGTGTGGGATGACGAACGTGTCCGTGGGCATCACCGTCAACGGTGAGGACAAGTACTACGACGCGGCCCCGACCGTGTCACAACTGCTGAACGAGCTCGGTCTGCCCGAGAAGGGCATCGCGGTCGCCGTCGACGGTGTCGTGTGCCCGCGCGGCCGCTGGTCGGAGCCGGTCACACGCGGAGCGAGCATCGAGATCCTCACGGCGGTCCAGGGTGGCTGACACACACGATCCCGGCGCCGACCTGCCGCAGCTGACCATCGCCGGCCGCACCTTCGGGTCGCGGCTGATCACCGGCACCGGTGGCGCGGCGAACCTGGCCGTGCTCGAGGAGGCACTCGTCGCGTCGGGCACCGAACTGACCACCGTCGCGATGCGCCGTGTCGACGCGGCCTCCGGAACCGGTGTCCTCGACCTGCTGCGCCGCCTCGGCATCGAACCGCTGCCGAACACTGCCGGGTGCCGCGGCGCGAAGGAAGCCGTGCTGACCGCGCAGCTCGGGCGGGAGGCGCTGGAGACCGACTGGGTGAAACTCGAGGTCATCGCCGACGAACGGACGCTGCTGCCCGATGCCATCGAACTCGTCTCCGCGGCCGAACAACTCGTCGACGACGGCTTCGTCGTCCTGCCGTACACGACGGACGATCCCGTCCTCGCGCGGCGCCTCGAGGACGTCGGTTGTGCCGCGGTGATGCCGCTCGGCTCGCCGATCGGGACCGGCCTCGGTATCTCGAACCCGCACCACATCGAGATGATCGTCGAGGCTGCGGGTGTGCCGGTGATCCTCGACGCGGGAATCGGAACCGCCTCCGACGCGGCGCTCGCGATGGAACTCGGTTGCGACGCCGTGCTGCTCGCGACCGCCGTCACCCGCGCGAAGGATCCGGCGCTGATGGCGTCGGCGATGCGTCACGCCGTCGAAGCGGGATTCCGTGCCCGGCACGCCGGCCGGATCCCGAAACGCTTCTGGGCCCAGGCATCTTCGCCGATGGAGCCGTGACCGGTACGGGAAGCCCCTGAGCACCTTGGTGTTCAGGGGTTTCCGATTGTCGCGCGACGGGTTACCGATCGGTCTGTACGATCCCCGGGCATGACAGTTGCACACAGAATTCTCGCTGCCGCCGCTGCCGGGCTCATGGGCACTGTCGTCGCCGTCGCGGCGCCGGGTGTCGCGGGCGCCCAGGAACCGTGTCAGATGGGCTGGTCGAACACCGGACCGAGGTCGTGCGCGACGACGGAGTTGTCCACGCCACCCGTGCTGACATTGGTCGACGGCATCTGCGCCGGCATCGTGCGCGCCGGTGGAACCGCCTTCGACGGCCCGCTCTACGAGTACTCCTCGGCGCCGGGTGCCACCCACGGGATCGAACTGCGGATCACGCAGGGCTACTCGCTTCTCGGCGAGTGGACGCCGAGCATCCTGAACTGCGACGTCACCGTCGCTTTCGACTGGCACAACCTCGACACCGGTGCCCGCGGTACGGAGACCCGCTTCGTGCCGGCCTTCCACACGAGCACCCGGCCGTTGTTCATGCACGTGTTCCCCGGGCCCGGCCGCGTCGCCCTGACGATGCGTACCGAGCGACCGAGCATCCCGGTCACCACCGAGGTCTTCGTCCCCTGACGCACCGCGTGCGGCTCCGGGGAGTGTGATCGGATGCGCTCGCCGGAGCCGCACGTAGGGTGGTGCGCATGATCGAAGTGACCGGCTTGACCAAGACCTTCGGGTCCACGACCGCGGTCGACGACCTGACGTTCACGGTCCGTCCCGGCATCGTCACCGGCTTCCTCGGCCCCAACGGCGCGGGGAAGTCCACCACGATGCGCATGATCCTGGGGCTGGACCGGCCGACCTCGGGAACCGCACTGATCGAAGGGAAGCCGTACAGCGAGCTGACACGGCCGCTCACCACCGTCGGGGCGTTGCTCGATGCGAAGTGGGTGCATCCCAACCGGTCGGCGCGGTCGCATCTCGCCTGGCTGGCCGCGTCGAACGGTCTGCCTGCCTCGCGTGTCGACGAGGTTCTGCGCCAGGTGGGACTGACGGAGGTCGCGGGCAAGCGCGCCGGCGGCTTCTCGCTCGGCATGTCGCAGCGACTCGGTCTCGCCGCCGCACTGCTCGGCAACCCGCGCGTGCTGCTGTTCGACGAACCGGTCAACGGCCTCGACCCCGAGGGCATCGTGTGGATCCGGAGGTTCATGCAGGCGCTCGCCACGGAAGGCCGCACGGTGCTCGTGTCCAGCCACCTGCTCTCGGAGATGGCGCAGACCGCCGAACATCTCATCGTCATCGGCCGTGGACGGCTCATCGCCGACACCTCGGTGAAGGCGTTCGTCGACCGCGCGTCCGACTCGTTCGTCGTCGTGCGCAGCCCGCAACTCGACGAGCTGCGCACCGCGCTCACCGAACGCGGGCACACTGTGCGGGAGAACGACGGTGCCCTGCACGTCTCGGGCGCTCCGGCGGCGGAGATCGGCGAACTCGCTGCGACCCGGTCGATCGTGCTGCACGAACTCGCGGGCCGCAACGCGTCGCTCGAGGAAGCGTTCATGAAACTCACCGGTGGCGAGGTCGAATACCACGGATCCGGAGTCGACGACGTCATGAAGGGTGGACTGTGATGAGTACGGCGCTCGACACACTGCGGGCCGAACGGATCAAGCTCACGTCGGTGCAGTCACCGCTGTGGTGCACCCTCGTCATCGTCGCCCTCGGTCTGGGTCTGGCCGCGATCCTCGGGTCGGTCTCCCGCGCGTCGGCCGGGATGGACGACGAACTGGGACGGTTCTATCCGACCGTGGACGTCGCGGTCAGCGGCGTCACCGGCTTCGGTGTGCTGGTGCTCATGATCCTCGCGGCACTGTCGGTCACCAGCGAATACCGTTTCGGGGTCATCCGCACGACCTTCCAGGCCACCCCGAACCGCACCCTGCTCCTGACGATGAAGGCCCTGCTCATCGGTGTGCTGGGCGCGGTGCTGACACTCGCGGTCTCGTTCGGTGCCTTCTACCTCGCGAAGGCACTGGCCGGGCCCGACGCAGGTCGCGAGCTCGTCCTCAGCGGCGACACGGCGTGGCGCGCGGTCTACGGCACCGCGATCTACGCGTTCCTGTGCGTCTTCCTCGCGGTCGGTGTGGGCACGCTGCTGCGGCAGTCGGCCGGCACGATCGCGCTGCTGATGCTGTGGCCGCTGCTGCTCGAGTCGTTGTTCGCGCTGTTCGGTTCGGTGGGCCGCGAGATCCAGCCGTTCCTGCCGTTCGCGAACGCGAACAACTTCCTGGGTATCGGGCAGGGAATCGAATTCCACTGGGGTCCATGGGGATCGCTCCTGTACTTCGCGGCCTTCTCGTTCCTGGTGTTCGCGGCCTCACTCGTGGTGGTCAACCGCCGCGACGCCTGAGGTACTGTCTCGACACGCCTGAGGTACTACCTCGACACGCCGCAGGTTCTGCCTCCGCACACTGCGCCGCACGCTTTCCCCGTGCGGCGCAGTGCTTTTGTGTACGCTCGGTCGATGGCGTGGGCGCAGACGAGATACGGCATGCGGGGAGCGGCCCTGATCGCCGCCGGTGTACTGCTGACGGCGGGATGCTCGGAGGCGGAGGTGGAGGCGCCGCCCGTCGACCCGACGGCGCTCGCCGACGCCGTGCAACTCGATGCCGTCATGACGCACCTGACGGAACTCGAACGGATCGCCGGCGAGAACGACGGAAACCGTTCGCTCGGAACCCCCGGCTACGACGCGAGCGTCGACTACGTCGCCGGAGCCCTGCGCGACGCCGGATTCGACGTGCAGACACCGGAGTTCGACACGACCCTGTTCGCCGTCGAGAACGAGCAGCTCACCGTCGACGGGGAGCCGATGGGCGTGAGCGCACTCGGCATGTCGCCGTCGACGGGACCGGAGGGGCTCACCGCGCGCGTCGTGCGCATCGCCCCCGACGACACCCCCGGCTGCGAGGCCACCGACTACGACGGCATCGACGCGACCGGCGCGGTGGTGATCGTCGATCGCGGCGTGTGCACCTTCGCCGTCAAGGAGCAGGTCGCCGCCGAACGGGGAGCGGCCGCGCTGCTCGTCGCCAACAACGAGGACGGCCCGCTCGCCGCCGCCGGTCTCGGGGCGGAATCGACCCCCCGCATCCCGGTCGGAGGCGTGGCCGGGGCCGACGCCGAGCGCCTGTCCGCCGCGACCACCGTGACGGTGACACTCCAGACCCGCACCGAGGACAGGAAGTCGCGCAACGTGATCGCGCAGACGCGCACCGGCTCGACCGACGACGTGGTCGTCGTCGGCGCGCACCTCGACAGCGTCCCCGAAGGACCGGGGATCAACGACAACGGAACCGGCGTCGCCGCCGTCCTCGAGACCGCGCTGCAACTCGGCAGCGAGCCGGGCGTGACCAACGCCGTGCGGTTCGCGTTCTGGGGCGCCGAGGAGGTCGGACTGGTCGGCTCCACGAGGTACGTCGAGTCGCTGTCCGACGAGGAACGACTCGACATCGCCCTGTACCTGAACTTCGACATGCTCGGCTCGCCCAACGCCGGATATCTGGTGTTCGACGGCGACGACTCCGACGCCGTCGGTGAAGGACCCGGACCGGAGGGCTCGGCGGGTATCGAACGGACCTTCGCGCAGTTCTTCGACGAACGCGGAATCGAGGTCGGCGGAACGGATTTCGACGGCCGTTCCGATTACGGTCCGTTCGTCGCCTTCGGCATCCCCGCGGGCGGGGTGTTCACCGGCGCCGACGACGTCAAGACCCCCGAACAGGCCGACCGGTGGGGTGGCACCGCCGACCAGCCCTTCGACCCGAACTACCACACCCCCGAGGACACCCTGGCCGGCATCGACCGCGACGCGTTCGCCGCGGCGGCCGCCGCCGTCGCCTACGGCACGGCTGTCTACGCGAATTCGATCGACGGACCCGACGGGGTGCCCGCAAGTGACCAGCGGGCCGAGGTGCGCGCCGAGTTCACCGAGTGAAGACGGGCGCGATCAGCGCTCGTGCAGTCTCCACAACGGGTTGACCGGGCCGTGGCCGTGACCGAGGTCGTAGGACCACTCGAGGCACTTCGTGATCCATTCCTTCGCGAACTCGACTGCCTCGGGCACCGACCGGCCATGCGCGAGGGCGGACGCGATCGCGGCTGCGAGCGTGTCGCCGCCGCCGTGGTCGTTGCCGGTCTCGATGCGCGGCGTGCTGAACTCGAGGAAACGGTCGCCGTCGAACAGCAGGTCGGTGCTCTTCTCCGAGCTGCGCAGATGACCGCCCTTGACGATCACCCACTGGGCGCCGAGCGCATGGAGCGCTTCGGCGGCGCGCCGGGCCGACGCGTCGTCGACGACCTCGATGCTCGTGATCAGCCGTACCTCGTCGAGATTCGGGGTGACGACGGTGGCGAGGGGGATGAGCACCCCGCGGATCGCGTCGAGCGCGTCGGAGTGCAGCAGCGGGTCGCCGTGCATCGATGCGCAGACCGGGTCGACGACGAGCGGTACCTCCATGTCGCGGCCGATGCCCACCTCGGAGCACACCTGTGCGACGGCCTCGATGATCTGCGTGGAGGCGAGCATGCCCGTCTTCGCTGCGGACACCCCGATGTCCTCGACCACGCACCGCACCTGGTCGGCCACGGTCTCGGCGGGGATCTCGTGGAACCCGCGGACGCCGACGGAGTTCTGGACGGTGACGGCGGCCACCGCGACGCATGCGTGCACACCGCACATCGCCATCGTGCGGGAATCGGCCTGGATGCCGGCTCCGCCTCCGGAGTCGGTGCCGGCGATGGTGAGGGCTCGAACCGGGGTCTCGCCTCGAGGCGACAGGGGCAGAAGGTCCACGCGGACACCCTACCGAGGGTGTGTTCGAACACGGCCGGGAGGCGCTGAGGCGGGTGCACTTTGCGAAACACGACAGCGTTGCTGCCGGTGGTCGCCTCGTTGCTCTATAGTGGCACAGGTCACAGTTCGATCACGCAACACCCCTATTGGAGGCGCTCATGAACACGAGTTCGCCGGACCTCGCCGTGTCGGACAACGCCGACCAGAACCGGTTCGAACTGCGCCTCAACGGCGATCTCGTCGGCATCCTGGCGTACTACGACTTCGAACGCGTTCCGGCGCCGAACCCGCCGGTCGTCGACTTCATGCACACCGTGATCGTCGAGGATTTCGGTCATCGGGGTCTCGCGGCCGTCCTCGTCGGTGGTTCGCTCGATCTCGCTCGCAGCAGAGGCTGGCGGGTGCGGCCGGTGTGCACCTATGTGCAGCGATTCGTGTCGTCGCACGAGAACTACCGCGACGTCGTCGTGGCTCTCGAGCTGCCGCGCACGGACCCCCACCGCAAAGAGACCCGGCGCAAGCAGCCGCAGCGCAAGGTGCCTGCCCGCAAGGCCTGATGCCTGTGCGGGCGGTCCACCCGACGCGGGACCTGCTCAGAGGTCGAGGTCGACGACGACCGGTGCGTGGTCGCTCGCGCCCTTGCCCTTGCGTTCGTTGCGGTCGATCTCGGCGCCCGTCACCCGTGCCGCGAAGGCCGGTGATCCGAGGACGAAGTCGATCCGCATCCCCTGCTTCTTGGGGAAGCGCAGCTGGGTGTAGTCCCAGTAGGTGTAGACCCCGGGGCCGGGCGCGTACGGACGGACGACGTCGGTGTAGCCGACGTCGGCGAACGCGTGGAAGGCGTCGCGCTCGGGCTGCGAAGTGTGCGTCTTGCCCTCGAAGAAGGCCGGATCCCACACGTCGTCGTCGGTGGGGGCGACGTTCCAGTCGCCGACCAGCGCGATGGGCTGCCCGGGCGCTGCGGTGGCCCAGGCGTGCGCGTCGGCGCGCAGCTTGGCGAGCCAGTCGAGCTTGTAGGTGTAATGCGGGTCGTTGAGGTCGCGGCCGTTGGGGACGTACAGGCTCCACACGCGCACACCCGCGCACGTCGCCCCGATCGCCCGCGCCTCGAGCGCCGGATCGACCTCCGGGTCCTTGGAGAAACCGGGCTGGTCCTCGAAGCCGATCTGCACGTCGTCGAGGCCCACGCGCGACGCGATGGCCACACCGTTCCACTGGCTCAGTCCGACGTGCGCGACGCGGTAGCCGAGTTCCTCGAAGCGTTCGTACGGGAACTGCTCGTCCTTGCACTTGGTTTCCTGCATCGCGAGCACATCCGTGTCGGTTCGCTGCAACCAGTCGAGGATGCGGTCGGTACGGGCACGGACGGAGTTCACATTCCAGGTAGCAAGGCGCACACGCCCACTGTAGGCGACCTATCCGACGGGTTCGGAGGCGTATCGGTAGCGGTGGTGGTCGACGAAGCCGAGTTCGCGATACAGGGCGCGCGCCGCGGTGTTCGACTCCTCGACCTGCAGATATGCGTGGGTCGTGCCGTGCTCGCGTGCCCAGCGCAGCAGGGCACCGCACACGAGTGTGCCGAGTCCGCGACGCCGGTGTTCGGGAGCGACCTCGACGGTCGACAGACCCACCCAGCGGCGTCCGTCCGGCGCATCGGTGATCGCCGCGCGGCAGATCGCCAGGGGCGGCTGCCCGGGTGCACCGATGCGGCCGAACCCGAGGATCCCCGCGGCCACCGAGCCGAGCACGTCCTGCGCGAGCAGCGGGTCGGCGTCGGCGCGGTGGAGCGACATCCAGTCGGCGTCCGGCCGCTCGGTGATCGTGACCGGGGTGGGCTCCGGCGGCAAGGGGATGTTCGCGAGGTCGGCGCCCATCACGAGCACCGGCTCCGAGGTCGGCCACCCCTCGGGGATGCGGGCGAGTCGATCGGGCACCAGCAGCCGCAGCGGCAATCCGCGTGCCGCGAACCATTCACGGAGCCGGGCGCGCACCGCCGGATCGGCGGGGTCCGCCACGGTGCCGCGTTCACCCAGCGGCGTTGCCGAATTGGCGCGCCGGGTGAAACCGTGTCCGGCGCGCACGAGCCAGCCGTCCACCCAGGCCGATTCGAGACCGGGCCACCCCGCGGCGGCGGCGTGCTCGAGCGCGCGGATCTCCGAGACGCGGATCGGCCGCGCCGCGATCGGCTTGAGCGCGACGACCGAGGTGGGGGACACCTGGACGACACGGCCGTCGGCGGTGCGCACCGCGACCACCGGTTCGACGGAGACGAGTTCACCGATGACATCGGTCATCGGGTGGCTGTAGCCGGCGGGCAGGCGGTACCGCAGCACCACCCGGGTACCGAGGGGTACGGACGGGGCCGGACGGTCGGTCGTCATCGACGGTTCGCCGGTCGCCTCGTCAGTCGTCCTCGTCGTGGCCGAACGGGTCCTCCACCGAACCCGGGAGCCAGGTCAGGCCCGGGACGCCCCATCCGGCGCGCTTGATGGTCTTCTTCGCGGCGCGGGCGTTGCGCCCGATCAGAACGTCGACGTACAGGAAGCCGTCGAGGTGCCCGACCTCGTGCTGCAGCATGCGAGCGAAGAATCCGTGGCCCTCGATCTCGACGGGCTCACCGTTCTCGTCGGTACCGGTGACCTTCGCCCAGTCGGCGCGACCGGTGGGGAAGTTCTCGCCCGGCACGGACAGGCAGCCCTCGAGATCGTCCTCGGGGTCGGGCATCGTCTCGGGGATCTCCGAGGTCTCGAGGATCGGGTTGACGACGACGCCACGCCGGCGCGCGACCTTGCCGGACTCGTCGCGGTCGGGGCAGTCGTAGACGAACAGTCGCTTGTCCACACCGACCTGGTTGGCGGCGAGGCCGACGCCGTTGGCCGCGTCCATCGTCTCGAACATGTCGGCGATCAGCTGAGCGAGTTCGGCGGGTGACTCGGTCACCGGCCGGGTCGGGTTGTGCAGGACGGGGTCGCCGACGATGACGATGGGAAGAATGGCCATGGTGACACAGGATAATGGGATCGACTCGCGGCGTTCTCGAACCGGTATGTGTCCCCACCCCGTGATTGAATGACTTCCGCCGAGACGCAAGGACTCTTCGTCACGGTGTGATCCAGTCAGTCGAGGAGGGAAATGGACGGCGCAGCAGCGCACGGCAACGACCGGTCCGATCTCGTGTCCCAGCAGGGCGACGGCGCATCCGCGCAGGAACCCACCGGCGACGAGGCGAACGGCCTGAGCCGTCGCGATCTCGACATCCTGGCGTTCGAACGGCAGTGGTGGAAGTACGCCGGTGCCAAGGAGGACGCCATCAAGGAACTCTTCGGTCTCTCCGCCACTCGCTACTACCAGGTGCTCAATGCTCTGGTGGATCGTCCCGAGGCGCTCGCCGCCGATCCGATGCTGGTCAAGCGGCTGCGGCGGTTGCGTGCGAGCCGTCAGAAGGCCCGCGCGGCCCGCCGGCTCGGTTTCGACACCCGTTAGACGGGCGGCCGTCGGGCCGGATAATGCGATATCGACACGCGCGGCCGGTCGGCAGCGCTGCGTGTGCTCGGGCAACTATGGTCGAGGTCGTGAGCAGAACCCCCGAGATCCCCAGCCGCGCGCCCGCACCCTCGGGACCGCCTCTGCGTGCGTTCGCGATGGTCCTGATCTCCTTGGGCATCCTGTTCGCCGGTCTCGGTTTCGCCTCGCTCGGTGATTCCGACGACGAACCCGCTCCCGCGGCGGCACCCACGACGACGACCGCTGCTGCGCCGGCCGCACCGTCCACGCGCTCGGCCGCGGTGCCCACCGCGCCCGCGCCCGCTGCCGCGAACGGGGGCACGTCCGACGCCGGGGACGGTGCGACCACCACCACGGCCGTGTCTTCGGCTCCTTCCATGCCCGTGGGGAGCGGAACCGCGTTCGCGTCCGACACCTCGGCCTCCGCGACGGCACCGGTGCGCGTGTTCAACAACTCGGAGGTCGCGGGCCTCGCCGCGCAGACCGCGGCCTACCTCGAGGACGAGGGGTACACCATCAGTGAAACGGGCAACTACAGCGAGGGCTTGCTCCAGCAGACCTCGGTGTTCTACGGGTCGTCTCCCGGAGAGCAGCAGACCGCGACAGCCGTCGCCGAGTCGCTCGGTGTCACCGCGCAACCGCGCTTCGAGGGCATCCGCGACGCCGCCCCCGGAGTGATCGTCATCGTCACTTCGCGTTAGCGCCGGAACCGTGTCGGTCCGCCACCGGGTGGTCGCCGGAGACGCCCGGTTATGATCGGGTGACTTTTCGGCACTTCGAAGGAGCGGTTTGATGGTCTCCAGTTCCACCCGTCGCATGTCCTGGCGTGCTCTGGCCCCGATCGTCGCGATCGCCGCGGTGGGCCTGACTGCGTGCTCGAACAGCGAGGAGGCGAGCACCGAGCCGGGGACGACTCCGCCGGTGTGGACGGGATCCGCCGCGCCCGCTTCCGAGGCCCACGGCGACGACCACGGCACCGAGGGTGGGAGCGAGTCGCACGCCGGTGGCTCCGCCTCCGCTGCTGCGCTCACCGCGGAGCTCACCACGGTCGACGGCGAGTCGGCCGGCACCGTGTCGTTCGCCGAGAACGGCGGCGACGTCGAGGTGACCATCGAGGTCGAGGGTCTCGAGCCCGGCTACCACGGTGTCCACATCCACGAGTTCGGCCGTTGCGAGCCCCAGTCCACCGCGCCGAACGGCGGCGAGCCCGGCGCCTTCCTGTCGGCCGGTGCCCACCTGCAGGCCGGTGGCAACACCTCCGTCCCGGAGAGCGGCGACCTGGTCTCGCTCGTCGTCCACGAGGACGGCACCGCCACCGCCACCGTCACCACCTCGGCCTTCGGCCTCGAGGACCTCGAAGGTGAGGACGGCGCCTCTGTGGTCGTGCACCAGGACAACCTTGGCGCACGCCTCGCCTGCGGCGTCATCGGGTGAGCAGGGTTCGAATCCCCTGAAGCTCGGTACCCGGGTAATTCCTGACACGGGGCCCCGCGACGGACATCCGTCGGCGGGGCCCTGTGGTTGGATCGAGACGTGGCAGTCGCGTTTCCGGGATCACCTCGTCCCACGATCGGCGTGGAATGGGAGATCGCTCTGGTGGACAAGACCACCCGCGATCTCTCGAACAGCGCGGCGGTCGTCTTCGACAGGGTGGAGGAGATCGCCGGGGAGACCCCGCGGCTGACCAAAGAGTTCCTGCGCAACACCGTCGAACTCGTCACCGGTGTACACGACACCGTCGCCGAGGCCGTCGACGATCTGTCCGAGTCGCTGTCGTTGCTTCGCCGCGCCGCCGATCCGCTCGGAGTGGACCTGATGTGTGCCGGCACCCATCCGTTCGCGCAGTGGACCGACCAGACCGTCACACCCTCCCCGGACTACGAGGAGATGATCAACCGCACCCGCTGGTGGGGACGGCAGATGCTCATCTGGGGAGTGCACGTCCACGTGGGAGTCTCCTCCGCGGAGAAGATCATCCCGATCCTCAACGCCATGCTCGTGAAATATCCCCACATGCTCGCGTTGTCGGCCTCGTCGCCGATCTGGGCGGGCTACGACACCGGCTACGCGAGCAACCGCGCGCTGATGTTCCAGCAGCTGCCGACCGCCGGCCTGCCCTACCACTTCGCCGACTGGCCGCAGTACGCGAAATTCATCGCCGACCAGCTCGAGTCCGGCGTCATCAGCCACCCCGGAGGCATGCACTGGGACATCAGGCCCGCGCCGAAATGGGGCACCCTCGAAGTCCGGGTCTTCGACGGCATCACCAACCGCGCCGAACTGGCCGCCCTCGTCGCGTTCGTGCATTCACTCGTCGTCTACTTCGACGAACGTCTCGAGCGCGGTGAGGAACTTCCTGTGCTGCAACCGTGGCACGTCAAGGAGAACAAGTGGCGTGCGGCGCGGTACGGACTCGATGCCGAGGTCATCCTCGACCCGGTGTGTACCGAACGGCTCGTCACCGACGACCTGAACGATCTGCTCGAGCAGATCATGCCCACCGCGGTACGGCTCGGCTGCGCCGACGAACTCGCGCGAGTTGCGGACATCCCGGTGAGGGGAGCGTCCTATCAGCGTCAGCGCCGGCTCGCGGAACGGACGGACGGCGATCTCGTCGCGGTGGTGGACTCGCTCGTGCAGGAACTGAAGGAGTGATCGTCCGAGGACGTCCCGGCCGTCAGCTCCTCGTCACCTGTCACGCACCGCCGGGAGCGTCCTCGTCGAGCAGGCCGTCGCGACCGAGCTGCTCCCGGTAGGCGACGCGACCGACGCGGTGCGCGATCACCGGTGCCGTGAGGACCATGAACATGCCCGCCAGCGCCATCATCCAGATGTCGACGGAACTGCGCAGGATGATCATCGCGCCACCCAGCACGAACAACAGACCCACCACCTGCGGCTTGGTGGCCGGATGCATGCGCGACAGGGTGTCGCGGAAACGCACCACGCCGATCGCAGCGGTCAACGAGATGACCGCTCCGATGAGGATCAGGAGGTGGGCGAAGGTGTCGATGATCGTCGTCATCCTTCGTCACGCACCCGGAATCGAGCCACGGACACCGACCCGATGAAGCCGACCAGGGCGAGGGCCACGGTGGCGGGCAGCACCGACGTGTCGCGTGTGTACACCGCCCAGATCGCGATGCCGCAGATGCCGAGCGCGAGCAGGGCGTCGACGCCGACGAGCCGGTCGAGGGAGTTGGGGCCCGCGATCACGCGGTAGGTGATCAGGATTGCGGAGACGAACAGCAGTGCCCCCGCGATCGCCAGTGTCACGGTCACGTCAGTTCCTCCGTTCCGCTGCGCCAGGGGCTGGCCTGCCATTCCGACTCGCGTTCGAACGTCCGGATGAGAAGACGCTCGATGAGGCGGGCGGAACGGTAGAAGTCGGCCACGGCCTTGTCGGTACCCACGTCGAGGACGTGCACGTACATGATCCGCCGCACCTGGTCGATCTCGAGCACCATGGTGCCCGGGATGTTGTTCATGATGTCCGTCCACAGTGTCAGCACCAGGTCGGACTTGATGGTGAGCCTGCAGCGCAGCACGCCGGTGACCGGCGGCGGGGACGGCCGGATCGCGAGCCATGCCACGTTGATCGTCGAGCGGATGGTCTCGCCGAAGATCACCGCGCCGAGCCGCATCGCGGACCAGACGTGCACGCGACCCTCGACGGGTACACGCGGCAGCGGCAGCACGAACATGACGACGAGCGAGACGACCACACCGCCGAGGATGTTGGCGATGCTGAAGGTGCCCCACAGCAGGACCCAGACCAGCGTCGTCCATCCCACGACGAACATGCGCAGGACGTTGGCGCGTTTCATCATTCCTGCTCACCCCCCAGCACGGCCTCGATGTACACCGTGCGGTCGCGCAGGTTCTCCGCGGCACGGTTGCTGATGTCGAGCAGGGGACCGGCGAAGACCGTCAACGACACACCGATCGCGACGAGCCAGACCGTGGGGACGAGCATCGCGGCCGGCATCCGGCCGACGTCCGGGCGTTCCTCGAAGGAGATGTCGGTGGCGGATTCGTCGATCAGCGCCGAGGGGCCGATGTCCGCGAGATCGCCCTCGGGAGCGTCGGCGCGTGCCCGCCAGAACGCCTTCGTCCAGATACGCGCGACGACGTACAGCGTCAGGAGGCTGGTCACGACACCACCGCCGACGAGGACCCAGGCCAGGACCGAACCGTCCTCCGCGCCGGCCTGCAGCAGGGCGACCTTGCCGATGAACCCGGAGAACGGCGGGATACCGCCCAGGTTGAGCGCCGGGATGAGGAACAGGACCGCCAGCAGCGGAGACATGAGCGCGAGGCTGCCGAGGCGTCGCAGCGACGCCGACCCGGCCTGGCGTTCGATGAGACCCACCACGAGGAACAGGGTGGTCTGCACGAGGATGTGGTGGCCGACGTAGTAGACGGCGCCCGCGAGACCGGTCTGCGACGACAGAGCGACACCGAAAATCATGTAGCCGATATGGCTGACGAGCGTGAACGACAGCAGACGCTTGATGTCGTTCTGCGCGATCGCGCCGAGGATGCCGACGATCATCGTGAGCAGACCCGCGACGAGCAGGACGTCGTCGAGTTCGCCGCCCGGGAACAGCAGGGTGTGCGCCCGGATGATCGCGTACACACCGACCTTGGTCAGCAGGCCGGCGAAGACGGCCGTGACCGGTGCGGGCGCGGTGGGGTAGGAGTCGGGCAGCCACGACGACAGCGGGAAGACCGCGGCCTTGATACCGAAAGCCACGAGCAACACACCGAAGATCGCGGCCCGGGTGCCCGGTGAGATCTCGTCCATCCGCAGTGCCATCTGGGCGAGGTTCAAAGTGCCCGTGGCTGCGTAGGCGAAGGCGATGCCCACGAGGAAGACCAGCGAGGACACCATCGAGACCATGACGTACGAGACGCCCGCGCGGACGCGGTCGGCGCTCGCACCCAGGGTCAGCAGGACGAACGAGGCGGCGAGGAGCACCTCGAAGCCGACGAAGAGGTTGAACAGGTCGCCCGCGAGGAAGGCGATGTTGACACCCGCGGTGAGCGCGAGATAGGTCGGCAGGAAGATCGAGACGGGCTGCTGCTCGTTGCCGTCGTGGATACCCTGGCCGACTGCGTACAGCATCACCGACAGCAGCACGATCGCCGAGACGACCAGCATCAACGCCGACAATCGGTCGACGACCAGCGAGATGCCGATCGGCGCCTCCCACCCACCGATCTGCAGTACCGCGATGCCGTCGGCGTCCGCGTAGTACAGCAGCGCCACGCACACGACGAGCGAGGCGACCAGCGCGAAGACGGTGATCCACCGTTGGACGCGCGGACGGCGGCCGACGATCAGGGTTGCGGCTGCGGCGAGCAAGGGGATGAGGACGGGGAGGGGAACGAGGTTCGCGACGCTCGGGTTCATCGGCGATCCTCCTTCCCGTTCTTCTCGTCGTCTCCGGTCCGCTCGTCCTCGGCAGGGTCGGGGGCCTCGGGGTCGGGATCGTCCGCGCGGACGTCCTCGTCGGCGTCCTCGGCATCCTCGATAGAGCCGGCCCCGCCCGAATCTTCGGCAGAGCCGGACTCGTCCGTCCCCCCCTGGTTCTGCGTGTAGGCCGAGTCGGTGGGGTCGTCGAAGTCGCCGTCGTGCAGATCCTCGTACGCCTCGATGTCCTCGATGTTCTTGAGCTGATCGAGCGGGATCGGGTTGCCCGCGGCGTCGAAGGCGTCGCCGCTCTTGCTCGGGATACCGGTGAGCGGGTCGTCGGAGCGGTCTCGCGACGGTAGATCGGCGAGACTGCGCCGCTGCGACACGAGGGTGTCCTCGGGGTCGTTCTCGATCTCGTCCCGTGCGCGGTAGGTGTAGGAGCGGTAGGTCAGTGCCAGCACGAACGCCGCCACACCCATCGTGATGACGATCGCGGTGAGGATCATCGCCTGCGCGAGGGGATCGGCCATGTCCGGCTCGACGTCGCTCTCCACACCGACGATGGGTGCATGACCTGCGGGGCCGCCGAGGGTGAGCAGCAGCAGGTTGATTCCGTTGCCGGCCAGCAGCAGGCCCAGCAGCATCTTGATGATGCTGCGTTCGAGCAGCAGGTACACACCGGCCGCGACGAGCACACCGACGACGGCGAGGAGCGTGATGTTCGCGGTCATCGGCGCTCACCCACGGTCTCGGCGTCGAGGCGAGCACCGAGGCTGCGCAGCACGTCCAGGACCAGTCCGACGACGATGAGGTACACACCGAGGTCGAAGAACAGTGCGGTCACGAGCTTGATGTCGCCGAGCAGAGGCAGCGTGAGCTCGAGGGTCGCCGACGACAGCGCCGGGGCGCCGAGGAACATCGACACCAGTGCGGTGCCCGCGGCGAAGGTGAGTCCGATGCCGAGGATCTTGCCGGCGTCGATGGGAACCGCCTCTCCGAGCTCGTAGCGTCCGCCGGCCAGGTACCTCAACACCAGCGCGAGACCGGCGACGAGACCGCCCGCGAAACCGCCACCGGGCGCGTTGTGCCCGGAGAAGAAGAAGTACACCGACAGGATCATCATGGTGGGGAAGACCAGTCGCGTGGTGACCTCGAGGACCAGCGATCGGTAGCGCGGATCGATGAGATCGCCGCCGAGCAGCCAGGTCGTCTCGTTGCTGGCGGAGACCGCGTCGAGCTGCGCCGCGGGTGCGTCCGCCACACGCGGGGCGGTGCCGAAGCGGCGGGTGCGGAAGACCAGGCTGGCCACGCCGGTCGCGGCGACCAGCAGCACCGAGATCTCGCCCAGCGTGTCCCAGGCGCGGATGTCGACGAGCAGGACGTTGACGATGTTCTTGCCGTCACCGCCGTAGTAGGCGGCGTCGGGCAGCAGCAGCGAGATCGGATCGGTAGTGCGTGCCGCGACGGCGTAGGCGCCGATCCCGGCGACCACCGCGCCCACGGCGATGCCGAGCATCGCGCGGGCGAACTTGCTGCCCATCACCGCGGCCGGGTCGGTCTCGGCGGGCAGCTTGCGCAGGACCAGCACGAACATCACGAGGGTGACGGTCTCGACGAGGAACTGGGTGAGCGCGAGGTCGGGAGCTCCCTGGAGGGCGAACAGCACCCCGAGCCCGTAACCGGTCACGCCCACGACCAACACTGCGCCGAGACGGTTGCGCAGGGCCGTCGCGGTGATCGCGGCGGCCATCATGATCAACCCCACCCCGAGCTGCCAGATCGAGTCCCACGCGCGCGTCGACGGCATCGTGCTCAGCCCGAAGAAGAACATCAGCACCGTCGGGAGCGCCACCAGGGTGATGAGGATGGTCGCCTGGGTCAGGGGGAGCGAACCGCGCTGCAGGAAGGCGGTCAGGCGCAGGGACAGGGTGTCCATGCCCTGGAGTGTCGCGTCGTACATCCGGTCGGCATTTCCGAGCGGCGGGTGCTCGAAGCGCAGACGCGCGATGGTGCGGTGCGCGAGGAACAGGACCGTGCCGCCCACGATCACCACGCCGGTCAGACCCAGCGGCAAGGAGAATCCGTGCCACAACGCCAGGTGGTAGGGCTTGTCGAGTTCGGTGGGCAGCTCGTCGGCGTAGGGGGTGATCAGATGGTCGATCCACGAGCTCGCGAAGCCCGCGGCGAGACCGGCGAACGCGAGGACGCTCGGGGCGGTGAGCAGCAGCGGGCCGGGCGCGTGCAGGTTCTGCACCGCGGGGCTCGGACGTTTGAGCTGCTTACGACCGAAGGCCCCCCAGATGAACCGGATGCTGTAGGCGAGGGTGAGGATCGAGCCCACCACGATGCCCGCAGTCATGGCGATCCGCGCCCATTCGGGGAGCACCTCGGCCACCAGCGACGACTCGAGCGCGGCTTCCTTCGCGACGAAACCGATGAACGGCGGCAGACCGGCCATGCTCGCCGCCGCAAGTATCGCGATCACCATCAGGTAGGGGGCGGCAGAGCCGAGATGCGCGAGTTTGCGGATGTCGCGGGTGCCGGTGGAGTGGTCGATGATGCCGACCACCATGAACAGGCATGCCTTGAACAGGGCGTGGGCGATCACCATCGCCAGGCCCGCCAGGGCCGCTTCCCGGCTGCCCGTACCCACCAGCGCAGTGAGAAAACCGAGCTGGCTGACGGTGCCGAAGGCCAGGATGAGCTTGAGGTCGAAGGCGCGGAACGCTCGCCAGCCGGCGAGGATCATCGACGCGAGACCGAGACCGATGACGATCGGCCGCCACGCGGCGCTGTCCGCGAAGCCGGGTGCGAGCCGGGCCACGAGGTAGATGCCGGCTTTGACCATCGCCGCGGCGTGAAGATATCCGGACACCGGGGTGGGGGCGGCCATCGCGCCGGGCAGCCAGAAGTGCAGCGGGACCACGGCGGACTTCGACAGTGCGCCGACGAGCACGAGCACCACGGCGACGCCGGCGAGCCATCCGTGAGGTGCCGCCGCGACGACGTCGGACAGGTTGTAGCTGCCGACCATCTCGCCGAGGATGATGATGCCGACCAGCATCGCCAGACCACCGGCCGTGGTGACGAGCAGGGCCTGGGTGGCGGCACGGCGACTCGAGGCGCGTTCGGCGTAATGCCCGACGAGCAGGAACGACAGGACGGTCGTCAGTTCCCAGAAGGTGTAGAGCAGCAACATGTTGTCGCTGACCACCAGACCGAACATGGCGCCGGCGAAGGCGACCATCTCGGCGGCGAACAAGCCCAGGCGGGGCTCGTCGTCCTCGAAATAGCGCGAGCAGTAGAGCAGGATCAACGAGCCGATGCCCAAAACGAGCACGCACATGATCGCCGCGAGCGTGTCGAAGCGCAGATCGAAATTCATCGACAGCGTCGAGGCCCACGCGATCTGCAGTTTCTGATCGGTTCCCCAGTTGGTGACGACCCAGCCGAGACTCGCGAGGGGCACCACCGCGAGCGGCAGGAATGCATTTCTCCCCATGACTCGGACCAGAAGCGGCGCCAGAAGGGCAGCGACCGCATGGGCAACGAGTATGGCGATCAAAAGGCACTCCGTCGGGGTCGGGCCTGTCGGCGGGGTGAAACTGACTGCGGGCCGTGGGACTCGCTGTCGTCACAGCGGACGGCACACCGCCGAAACGGGGATCGCCCCGACATGCACGCCGGTCGCCGTCATCGGGCAAAACGGATTGTGCACATCCTAACGGTTGTCTTCGCACGCTTGCGAATCGGGGAGGTGAGAGCGCTAGCGCACCTGCCACGCACAGATCACGGCCGCGGCAAACAGTGCGAGCGCCGACCACTGCGCATCCGCCGGAAGCATCCACACCGCCCCGACGACGGCCGTCGCCGGCACCGGCAGCGCCAGGCCGAGAGCCGCGACGGACGCCGAGCCCGGCAACGATGCCCCGAGTGCGAGACCGGTGCCCAGCGCGACGAGCGCCACCCGCACCGCAAGAGGGATTCCCTCGCCGATCTCCGCCGGCCACCACACCGTCGCCGCCGAGATCGACGCGGCGAGCATCAGCCCGGGAAGCGCGTACGGCATGGAGGGGGAGAGCCGCACCCCGGCGACCACGGCGGCCACCGCGACGAGCAGCACCCACCACGGCACGGTCGCCGACTGCATACCCGACCACAACTCGACGAGGACGGGGTACGCCGCGGCCACGGCCCCGGTGACCGCGAGGACGAACCGGTCGTCTCCGGGCGGGACGAGGCGCGCGACGATCTCGGCACCGACGACCGCCACCGCGAGCGCCCCACCGGCGACCAGCCACAGGAGCACACCCGTGTCGCTCGCGCGGGAACCCACGAATTCACCCAGCAGTCGGTAGCCCACCGAGAGCACCACCGCGGCGGTCACCATGATCGCGAGCAACCGCGGATCGGCCCGCTGCACGCGCATCCCGGCAGGCACCGTCAGCGCGGCGGCGACCGTTGCCACGAGTGCGAAGGCCAGCGCCCACTGGGGAACCGTCCAGCGCATGGCCTCCACGGGGACCTCGGAACCGACGGCTGCGGCGGTGAGGAAGGCCGCCCACCCACCGGCGATCAGGGCCCACTGACCGGTCGCCGAACCCCACGAGCCCGCGGTCGCCGCTCCGAGCAGCACACCGGTGATCGCGGCGATCACCCATCCGACGACCGTCAGGCTGTCGGCCGAGATGCCGGCGGGAACGAGATAGCGGATCGACCCGAGGACCACGATCGAGGCGGCGGCCAGCATCCAGGCGGTACGTCGGGAGCCGGTCCGCTGCAGCCCGGCCGCCGAGAGAACGGCGAGCGCGGCGGTGACCACGGGTGCCCATTCGCTGCGCGCACCCTCAGGGAGGACCGATTCGCCCGCGGCCGGGACGAGGATCGCGACCCCGGCGGCGAGGAAGGCCGCGAGGACGGCTGCCGGTCCGGCGACGCGGACCGCGGTGGTCACGGCCATCTCAACGGCCCTCCGCGTAGGCCTGCAGATGAGCGACCTGCACGGGATCGAGCGAGGGGCGCACCTTCTCCCGGGCCACCGCGACGTCCTCGGCGGTGACCACGGCGGCGTCGACGTTGCGCCGCATCGCCGCGAGCGCGGCCTCGCGCAGCAGCGCCGAGCAGTCCGCGGCCGAGTAGCCGTCGAGTCCGGCGGCCAGGTCGTCGAGGTCGACGTCGTCGTCGAGCGGTACCGATCGGCCCGCGGTCTTCAGGATCGCGGCCCGGGCCTCGGCGTCCGGCGGCGGCACGAACACGAGACGTTCGAGCCGGCCGGGACGCAGCAGAGCCGGGTCGATGAGGTCGGGCCGGTTGGTCGCTCCCACCACCACGACGTCGCGCAGCGGCTCGACACCGTCGAGTTCGGTGAGCAGCGACGCGACGACCCGGTCGGACACCCCGGAATCGGAGCTCTGCCCGCGGCGCGGTGCGAGAGCATCGATCTCGTCGAGGAACACCAACGCCGGTGCCGAGTTGCGGGCACGCTCGAACAACTCGCGCACCGCCTTCTCCGACGCACCGACCCACTTGTCCATCAGTTCGGCGCCCTTGACGGCGTGGACGCTCAGACGTCCCGTGCCGGCGAGAGCGCGGACGAGATAGGTCTTGCCGCAACCGGGCGGGCCGTACAGCAGCACACCGCGCGGCGGATCGACACCGAGACGCTCGAACGAATCGGGATGCTGCAGCGGCCACAGGACGGCTTCGGTCAGGGCCTGCTTCGTCTCGACCATGTCGCCGACGTCGTCGAGGCTCACGCTGCCGATCGCCAGCTCCTCGGAACCCGATCGCGACAGCGGACGGATCACCTCGAGCGCGCCGAGCAGGTCGTCCTGGACGAGCGAGGGTTCGTCGTCGTCGCGGTTCGCCCGCGACGCCGCGCGCAGTGCCGCCTCGCGACACAGCGCCGCGAGGTCGGCGACGACGAAACCGGGGGTGCGACCCGCGACGGCGGCGAGGTCGAGACCGGTGGACGGCACCGAGCGCAGCAGCACGTCGAGCAGGGCGCGGCGGGTCGCGCCGTCGGGCAGCGGCAGGGACAGTTCGCGGTCGCAGATCTCCGGGGCACGCAGCCGGGAGTCGACGTCGTCGGGATGCGCGGTGGTCGCGATCAGCACCGCGCCCTCGGTGTCGACCACCCGCCGCAGCTCGTCGAGGATCAACGTCGCGACGGGTTCGGTGTCGGCGGGGAGCACGGCATCGACGTCGGTGAGCAGCAGGACGCCCCCACCGCGCACCGCTTCGGCCGCCGCGGAGATCCGGCGCAGCCGCTCGTCGGCGGCGAGTGCACCCACACCCGGCCCGTCGACCTCGACCAGACGCCGGTCGGCGACCACCGAGCGCACGAAGGTCGCCTTACCGACCCCGGCGGGACCGGTGACGAGCACCCCGAGATGCGGCGACGCGCCGAGGGTGCGCAGCAGTTCGGGTTCGTCGAGCGAGAGGGTGAGCCACTCGGAGAGCTTCGCGACCTGGACCTGCACACCCACGAGATCCTCGACCGGCGGTGGCGGAGGCGTGGCGGGGGCCGATTCGGGACGGTCGGTCGCGGGGGAGGAGGCGACGAACCCCGACGAGACGAATCCGGAAGCGGACGGCACGGAGGACGGCAGGGCACCCGGGCCACCGCCCCACACGACGGCCGTGTTCGGCTGCACGCTCACCGGTCCGGCCGGATCGACCGAGGAGACGGTGAGCAGTTCGGTGGTCCACGCGATCGCGAACGTCCGCGACAGTGCCCGCGTCGTCTCGGCGTTGCTCGTGCCCGGTCCGAGATCGCGGGGGAGCAGCGACACCGCGTCGCCGACGGTGAGGACCTTCCCGAGCAGCGCCTGACGCAGGGTGGTCTCCGGGATCGACTGCCGCGCGAGGGTGGACCCGGTGACCGTCACCGTGCGCGCGCCGTAGACCGTCACGGGCGCGACGACGACCGTCGCGTCCTCCTTCAGGCCTGTGTTCGACAGCACCACGTCATCGAGCAGGATCGTGCCGGTCGGGGTGCCGGCCGGGGCGAGACCCGCCACGACCGCCGTGCGACGCGCTCCCACCAGCGCGATCGCGTCCCATTCCCGCAGGCCCAGCGCGGCCAGCGCCTCGGGGTGCAGACGCACGACACCGCGCCGCGAGTCGGCGGCGGAGGTGTTGAGCCGGACGGTGAGTGAGAGTTGTGGGGTCGTCACCCCGCCGAGCCTAGAACGTCACTAGCGTCCTCGCGGGTCGTGCATGTCATCGTCCTCGCGGGTCGTGCATGTCATCGTCCTCGCGGACGGCGCAGCCCGAGTCGCGCCTGAGATCTCGCCGACGTGGCGACACGGCGGGCGGCGACACGACGCGGACGCTGCGCGCGGTTGCGGGCACGCAGTGCGCGTCGCTCCGAGGGCTTGATGTCCCAGGTCTCGGGCCGGGCCGCGACCCAGCGCCGCGATCGCACCGCGAAGGGGATGTGCGCGAGGTAGACCGCGACCAGCACGAGCATGAGGATGAACGGATAGGTGACCAGCGCGGCCGCCGCCATCGCGACCAGCACGAGCAGCACCACGGCGAGTCGCGCGGGCACGGACGCCGACTTCATCGCGAAGGTCGGGATGCGGCTGATCGCGAGCCCGGCCGTCCCGAGGATCCACACCGCGACCAGCCCGTAGGCGGTCCACCAGCCGTCGCCCCACTGGATGTGGGCGGCGACGGGTGCGAGCGCGATGAGGGCGGCCGCCGGTGCGGGCACGCCGACGAAGTACTCGCGTGCGTAGGCGGGGACGCTGTCGTCCTCGAGCAGGGTGTTGAAGCGCGCGAGTCGCAGCACGAGGCTCACTGCGTAGAGCAGGGCGACGATCCAGCCGAAGGGGCTGCCGTCGAGCAACGTCACGTAGAGCACGAGCGCCGGGGCGACACCGAACGCGACGGCGTCCGACAGCGAGTCGAGTTCGGCGCCGATCTTGCTGGTCGCGTCGAGCATGCGGGCGATGCGACCGTCGAGCGAGTCGAGGACGGCCGCGGCGCCGATCATGCCGAGCGCGGTGCCGAGTTGTCCGTCGAGCGCGAACTTCACCGCCGACAGTCCGGCGGAGAACGCCAGGACCGTGATGACGCTCGGCAGCAGGCGGACGACGTTGGGCCGATTGCGGGACCGCCCGGTCGCGACCGCACGCGAACCCTGCGTGTGCGGACTCACGACACCGTGGGCAGCTGAGCGAGGACGGTCTCGGCACCGATGGTGCGCTGCCCGCGTTCGACCAGCAGGGTGCTCCCGACCGGCAGGTAGGTGTCGACCCGGGATCCGAAGCGGATCAGGCCGTAGGTGCCGCCGATCGGCAGGGTGTCGCCGATCTGCGCGTCGTTGACGATGCGCCGTGCCAGCAGCCCGGCGATCTGGACGACGGCGACCTCGGCGCCGTCGCGCGTCTCGATCAGCATGCTGGTGCGCTCGTTGACCTCGCTCGCGTCGGCGAGATCGGCGGAGAGGAACTTGCCCGGGGTGTGGACCACCGAGCGGACGGTGCCGCCGACGGGGCTGCGTTGCACGTGCACGTCGAGGACGGACAGGAAGATGCTGACCCGGGGGCGCTCCTCGCTGCCGAGCCCGAGTTCGGCGGGCGGCACGGCATGGTCGACGAGAGCGATCTCACCGTCGGCGGGAGCGACGACCACTCCGGCGCGGTTCGGCGGCACGCGGTGCGGGTGCCGGAAGAAGGTGGCGCACGCCAGTGCCGATGCGAGACCGGCGCGGCGCAGCCAGGGATTGCGGCGGCCGAGGGTCGCCACGGCCAGCGGAGCTGCGACGAAGGGGATACCGCCCGGATGCATGGGCGGTACGACATGCCTGACCAGGTCGACCATGTGGGCTACCCCGCTGGTGGGGGGTGTTCCGGCGGGCGTCGGCTTACGTGCCACGGGCTCCTCTTATCGCTGGCGATCGGTGATCCGGGACCGCAGGGGACCCGCCCGTCTCGCGGGCGGGTCCTGTCGGTCCACAGGCACTCCAGCGTACGTGAGCCGAGGAGGGAAGGTCAGACCCGCGCGGCCGCCTCGATCTCGTTCTTGAGACGGGCGAGAGTCGCGTTCATCCCCATCGTCAGTTCGTCGTCGAACGCCTCGGTGCCGCCGAGAACATACTTGACCAGGGTCTGCGAGACCTTGCTGGTCCCGGTAGGCGCCTCGCGCCGCTGGGTGACCCGCGTGCCGGTGGCGGTGGGTTCGAGGGTGAACGACCAGATGGAGCGGTTCTCGTTGATCCGGAAGCTCAGGCGACGGCCGGGTTCGAAGTCGATCACCTTCGACGTCGTGGGCCACACCAGCAGCCCCTTCTTGTTGATGTTGATCGTGGTGGTGCCGGCCGACACCGGCCCACCGCGCACGATCATCCGACGGCACTGCGGGCTCCACTCGCCCATCCGCTTCAGATCGGACACCACGCGCCACACCTGCTCGGGGGAGGCGGTGATCTCGATCGTGGCCTCGAGGGTCTTCGACACGTGTACTCCTGTGCTCGGGGGACCGGGTCTTCTCGGGGGACCGGGTCCCGTGTATCTGCTACCGGAGGTAACAGGATTGTCATCGATCCTAACGGACGATGTGAGTGCGGTCACGCCCCGGTCGGGTCGGCTCCGGTCAGCCGCATGAACGCCCCGAGTTCGATCAGGCCGTCCGGTGTCGACGGGAGGTGATCGGTCAGGGCGCCGGACCGGACGATCACCGCCGACCACTTGCCGCGTGAGAGGGCTACGTTCGACCGGTTGCGGGACAACAGGAACGACATGCCCCGCGGCACGTCCTCGACGGCGGAGGCCGTCATCGACACGAACACCATCGCCGCCTGGCGGCCCTGGAACTTGTCGACGGTGCCCACCTGGACCCGGTGCAGACCCGCGGCGGCGAGATCCTGCCGTAGGCGGGTGACCTGAGCGTTGTACGGTGCGACCACCAGGACGTCCTCCTCGCCGAGAGGTCGCGGCGGGGAGCCGGCGTCGTCCGTCCACGCCGAGCCGAGCACGGCCGCGATGGCGCGCACGATCTCGGCGCTCTCCTCGGGCGAGCAGGTCGCATTGCCCTCGTGCGCGACCTCCACGAGCCGGACGCCGGGCGGGACGCCGTCGAGCGCGCGGCGCGTGGTGATCTCGGACTTCGACTGCAGTCGTCCCTCGTAGGACAGCTCGGACACCCGCGCGCACAGATCCGGGTGCATCCGCCAGGTCACCGGAAGGAAGTAGCCGCGATCGGTGGGCAACGCACCGTGCCCTTCGGCGAGCCATCCGAGGGCGGACTCGTCGACCGGCTCGGGGTGGGTGCCCTGCGAGACCTGCGGCAGTTGGCGGGGATCGCCGAGCAGCAGCAGATTCGACGCCGCCGTGGCCACGGCGATGGTGTTGGCGAGACAGAACTGACCGGCCTCGTCGACCACCAGCAGGTCGAGGCTGCCGGGCTCGATGCAGTTCGGATTCGTGAAGTCCCAGGCCGTTCCGCCCACCACATAGCCGGTGGCGGATGTACCGATATGCGCCGCAAGGGACTTCGCGTCAGGGAAGGCGGTCCACGTCGGATCGGGGCTCTGGCATTTCGCCTTGGCGACCCGTTCCGGCGACACTCCCGCGGCGACGATGCCGGCCAGCATGTTCTCGACCACCGAATGCGACTGCGCGACCACGCCGACGCGCCGGCCGTGCTCGTTCACGAGCGCCGCCACCACCCGGGCCCCGGTGTACGTCTTGCCGGTGCCGGGTGGGCCCTGCACCGCCAGGTACGAATTCTCCAGGTTGAGAACGGTCGTGACGATCGTGCCGGCCGCGTCGTCGCCGAGCGGCGGCAGCGCGGCACCGGAGCGCAGGCGGGGAGGGATGCGGCGCAGTACGTCCACCGCCGCGGTCGACGGCAGAGCCGGCAACTCGCTGCACATCGCCTCGGCGGCGGAGGCGATCGCCGCTTCGATGTTCTTCGACGAGATCGGCGCGCCGGGAGTGACGGCCACCGGTAGCACGGAGTACTCCTCGTCCGTCCGTAGCGACTCGTCCACGACGAGCACGTCGGGATGGTCCGTCCCCGTGGTGCGTTCGACGACCACGCCGCGCGACCACGCGCGCGTCCCGGTGCCGCCGTCGGGCAGTCCGTCCGGTCCCGGAGCGTCGTACAACAGGAAGACGTCCTGCCCGGCGCGCAATGTGCTGCCCGGCTCGAACTCGCCCGCGAGGCACAGCCGACGCCGGAGCAGTCGCCGGCGGGACGTGGCCTTGTGCCAGTCGGTCTCGAGTGTGCACGTCGCCGCGACCAGCGTGTCGCGGGCGTCCGCCCACTCGTCGGGAGCCGTCGCCAGACGATCGAAGTGTCCCCACCAGAAAGGTTTCCGCTCGCGCCGGTGGTAGCCCATGGCCGCGGCGACGAGTGCGGCCGCCTGCTGTTCCGGGGTGCGGTCGCCCGCCAGTGCACCGCCGACGTATTCGAGGAGTTTCGTCTCGACGGGGTGCGCCTGCGCGTCGGGAGCGGCCTCGTCGTGGGTCGTCTCGGTGGGGGAGATGCCGTGGTCGCGGGCGTGGGTGAGCAGCCAGTCGCGCAGACGCAGGGTGGAGATGCAGTCGGCCTCGTTGTAGGAGGCGATCGACGCGAGTTCGCGTTCCGCCTCCTCGAGGTGCCCGGCGTCGCGCAGTGCGCAGTAGTCGGCGTACGCGACGATCGAGGCGCCCGCGTCGGCGACATCGCCGTCGCGTGCCTCGCTCTCCTCGGTGTAGAGCGGTTCGAGTTTCTTCAGTCCGTACGTCCGGGCACCCACCCGGATCGAGTTGCGCACCACGGGGTACAGGTCGACGAGCACACCTTCGCGCAGCAGGTCGTCGACGATCTCCTCGCCGACGCCGTAGCGCCCGGCCAGCCGCAGCAACGCCGTCTTCTCGTACGGGGCGTAGTGGTAGACGTGCATCCTCGGGTGGCGACGCCGGCGGTCGGTGACGTAGTCGAGGAAGTCCAGCAGTGCCTGCCGCTCCTGCTCGCGGTCGTGTGCCCAGAAGGGCCGGAAGATCGGTGCGTCGGCCGGTCCCTCCACGACGCCGAACAGGTACTCGAGTCCCCACTCGGAACTGCCGCCCTCGGACCACAGTGGGTCGCCTTCGAAGTCGAAGAAGATGTCGCCCTCGTCGGGCGCGGGCAGGATGCCGAGCGGGGTGGCGTCGTAGACCTCCGCATAGGGACTGTCCCGCCTCTCCTCCTCGAGCTGCGCCCGTGCCTGGGCGCGCAGGGCGTCGAAGGTGCGGCGCGCCATCCCGTCGACGGGTGCCGCGCATGCGGCGAGGTCGTCGATGGTCGACACGCCCGCCTCGATCAGCCGCAGCCGCTGGGTACTGCGCATCCCCGCGACCAGCAGCAGGTCGCGGTGACGTTCGAGTTCCGGGGTGCAGTCGTCGCAGCGACCGCAGGCGGTGTGCCCACCCGCTCCCCACCGCACCGGCCCGGGGGCAGCGCGGTGCGACGTGAGAAGGGTTTCGAGGCAGGCGCGTCGGTGCCGATAGACCGGCATGATCTCCGCGAGCGGGTAGGAGGCGATCGAGCCGTCGCCGAGGACGAGATGCGCGTGCGAGGACACCGGCGTCCCGGTGCGCGCGAGTGCGTCCGCGTCCGCGTAGGCGGCGAGCTGGAGCAGGGCCTCGACCTTCGCGTGCCGGGAGAGTTTGCTGTCGTAGACGGCGTAGCCGTCGTCCTCGAGGACGAGGAAGTCGGAGAAGCCGATCATGCCGAGCGGATCGGGGGCAGTGTCGGAGGAGCCGGTGTCGAAGAACGCGCCCTGATAGACGACGGGCGCGCCGGCCCGGACGGCGTCGAGGGTGGCCTGCGCCGCCTCGGTGAGCGCCTGCGCGGTGTACTCGGGCCGGGCGATCTCGACGACCTTCTCCGCACCCACCTGCGCGCGGAAGCGGTCGAGGACGCGCTGCTCGTGGCGGCCGCCGAGTGCGGCGACACGGTCGAGCATTGCGTCGGGTTCGGTGTCGGGGCGCGGGAGCCGACCGAGCGTCGAGTCGAGGTTGCGGAGCAGTGCGAACTCGCACGAGGCGGCGCGGGTGAGATCTCCGGCGCCGAAGACCAGCCTGTCGTCGAGAAGAAACATCGGCAGCTCCGTCTCCGGCGTGCGGGATGCCCGGGATGGGCACGGCTGGTCCCGACTATCGCAGACAGGTCGGACCCGCCGGACCATTGTTCTCGCGCCCACCGGGCACACTGCGGCGGCCGGGCCCGCCCTCGACCCCGAGCGCGGTGCGCACCGCCAGCACGATGCCCCACGGAACGACGACCCAGATCGGCCAGAAGTAGATCGACGAGGCCGTTCCGAGCGAGACCAGTGCCCACACCACGAGATTGATCGATCCCACGGTGGCCCATGCTCCCCATTCGATGCGCTGGTGGAGCGGCAGGCGCAGACGTGGGAACGGTTTGCCGGCCGGCGGGGACGGGGTGGGAACGAGTGTCGACGGCAGGTCGGCGAGAACGGCGCCGGCGTCGTCCTGCGTCACGGCGCGGTAGACCCGGGCCACACGCTCGTCGAACTCGCCGATCGTCAACCGTCCGGCGGTGAGATGGCGCCCGAGCTCCTCCACGATCGTTTCGCGCTCGGCATCGGAGACGCGCAGCGGCGATGTCGCGATACCGGCGCCGGTGGTGTCCACCGCACAGGCGCGCATCGGCAAGTTCTGGTCGCTGACGACGAGCCAGGTCTACCGGGAACTGGCCGCGATGGAACGGCAGGGACTGATCGAGGCAGGGGAGAAGGGCCCGCGCGACCGCAAGCCCTACCTGCTGACCGAGGCCGGACGCACGGCCTTCGCCGAATGGATCGACCGCGAACCGGGCGATGAGAACATCCGCCATCCGCTGCTGCTGACCGTCGCCTTCGGCGATCACCTCTCGCCCGAGCGCCTCGCCTCGATGCTCGCCGAGCATCGCCGCAGACACGAGGAGGAGCTCGCCGCCTACGAACAGCAGGCGGCGGCCGACATCCTCCCGCCGCACGCCGCGGCGACCCTCGACTTCGGCATCCTCTACGAACGGGCCGTCCTCGAATGGTTCGACCGCGTGCGCGACCGTCTCGAACCCGGACCGGTCAGCGCAGCGGATCGAACGACCTGAGCAACGGATCCGGCTCGCCGGTCATCGACCCGGCGAGCAGCCGTCCGGTGAGGGGACCGAGCGCCACACCCCACATCCCGTGCCCGCCGGCGACGTACACCCGATCCGAACGGGTGCGGCCGATCAACGGGAGCCCGTCCGCCGTGCACGGCCGTGAGCCCACCCACTCCTCGCTGCGCCCGTCCCAGTCGACCTCACGCAACAGCGGACGGGTCGCGTCGACGATCGCCCGGATGCGTCGCGGGTCGAGCGGGGCGTCGGGACTGCGGAACTCCATCATTCCCGCGACCCGGAAACGGTCCTGGAGGGGTGTGCACGCCACCCGCTGGGCCGGGAAGTAGACCGGGTTCTTCGGCAGGCTCGGCGGCCGCACGCTGAAGCTGTAGCCGCGACCGGCCTGGACCTGCGTGCGCACGCCGAACGGCCGGGCGAGCGACCCGAGCCACGCTCCGTTCGCGAGTACCACCGCATCCGCCGACCGCGAGTGCCCACCGGCCACGACGACATCCACCCCGCGACCGGTGTCGCGCACCTCCTCGACGTCGACGTCGGTGACGATCTCCGCACCCCGTGCGCGGACCGCGTGCGCCAGCGAGGCGACGAACCGCGGCGGATCGATGAACCGCTGCCCCCGGATCCGGAGACCCACCCGCACCGAGTCCCCGAGCAGCGGTTCGAGCGAATGCAGCGTGTCGGTGTCGAGGAGGTCGAAGTCGATCTCGCTGCCGGCGGCACGCGCGTGCTCGAACTCCTCGACCAGCAGCCGACGGTCGTCGTCCGAGGTGAACGCCGCGAGGAACGGATCGGCGACCCGCGTCGGTTCGGTGACGATCGTGTCGCCCGACCCGCGGGCGAGATCGTCGTAGGCATCGAGGGCGAGGCGGTTGGCGCGCGCGAAGACCTTCATCGACGACGTCCACTGCCGTCTCGTGCAGTGCCGGGCGAAGTCGGCGAGGAAGCGCAGCAACCGCACATCCGTCGTGGGCGGCACGTAGACGGGCGACGACGGCCGGAACATCGAGCGCAAGCCGTAACGCAGCACCCCCGGCTCGGGTAGCGGCAGGGTCAGTGCCGGCGCGAGCCACCCGGCGTTGCCCCACGAGGCGTCACCCGCCACGCCGACTCGATCGAGCACCGTGACCTCGATGCCTCGATCCTGCAGAAACCACGCGGTGGACAGACCCACGATGCCCGCACCGACGACCACTGTCCGACGAACCGTCATCGCAACCTCCTGTGATGGACGAAGCCTGCACCTCCATCATGGACCCGGAAGCGCGAACGGGCCGGACTCGCGGACGGCTTACTATTTCCGGGGAAGTTCTGCTTGTGGAAAGGGAACCCGGAATGAGTACGAACGTCGAACAGCGTGAATTCCAGGCCGAGACGCGGCAGTTGCTGGATCTGATGATCCACTCGATCTACTCGAACAAGGACACCTTCCTGCGCGAGTTGATCTCCAACGCGTCGGACGCCCTGGACAAGCTCCGGCTGGAGTCTTTCCGAAACAAGGATCTCGACGTCGACACCTCCGACCTGCACGTCGAGCTCGAGGTGGACAAGGATGCGCGCACCCTGACCGTGCGCGACAACGGCATCGGCATGAACCGCGACGAGGTCGTCGATCTCATCGGCACCCTCGCGAAGTCCGGCACGGGCGAACTCCGGCAGAAGCTGCGCGAGGCCAAGGACGCCGCCGCTTCCGAGGAGTTGATCGGCCAGTTCGGTATCGGCTTCTACTCGTCGTTCATGGTCGCCGACAAGGTCACGCTCGTCACCCGCAAGGCCGGGGAGAAGACCGGTACGCGCTGGGAGTCCAGCGGCGAATCCACCTACACGATCGCCGAGGTCGACGACGCGCCCCAGGGCACCTCGGTGGTCCTGCATCTCAAGCCCGAGGATGCCGAGGACCACCTGTTCGACTACACCTCGCAGTGGAAGCTCGAGGAGATCGTCAAGAAGTACTCGGATTTCATCGCGTGGCCGATCCGCATGGAGGTCTCGCGCACCACGAAGTCGGAGGACGGCACCGACGAGGTGACCTTCGAGACCAAGACCCTCAACTCGCAGAAGGCGTTGTGGGCGCGCTCGAAGGACGAGGTCTCCGAGGAGGAGTACACGGACTTCTACAAGCACATCGCCCATGCCTGGGACGAGCCGCTCGAGGTCATCCCGCTCAAGGCCGAGGGCACCTTCGAGTACCAGGCGCTGCTGTTCATCCCGGAGCACGCGCCCTTCGACCTGTTCGCCCGCGAACGGCGCACCGGCGTGCAGCTGTACGTCAAGCGCGTGTTCATCATGGACGACTGCGAGGATCTCGTCCCCGAGTACCTGCGTTTCGTCAAGGGTGTGGTCGACGCGCAGGACCTGTCGCTCAACGTCTCTCGTGAGATCCTGCAGCAGGACCGGCAGATCCGGGCCATCCGCCGCCGCCTGACGAAGAAGGTCCTCGCGACCGTCAAGGACATGGCCGCGAAGGAACCCGAGAAGTACACGAAGTTCTGGCGCGAGTTCGGCCGGGTCGTCAAGGAAGGTTTGATCTCCGACACCGACAACCGCGACACGCTGCTGGCGATCTCGTCGTTCGACTCGACGGCGAGCGAGGAGGAGCAGACCACGCTCGCCGGCTACGTCGAGCGCATGAAGGACGGCCAAGACGCGATCTACTACCTCACCGGCGAGTCGCGGCAGCTGCTCGAGAGCTCCCCGCACATGGAGGCGTTCCGCGACAAGGGCATCGAGGTGCTGCTCCTGACCGACCCCGTCGACGAGATGTGGGTGACCTCCGTTCCGGAATTCGAGGGCAAGCGCTTCCAGTCGATCGCCAAGGGCGACGTCGACCTCGGTACCGAGGACGAGAAGAAGGCCGCCGAAGCCGAACGCGAGGAGAAGGAGAAGGAGTTCGGCGACCTGCTGTCGTGGATGAAGGAGACCCTCGACGAGCAGGTCAAGGACGTGCGGCTCTCGTCGCGCCTGACGTCCTCCCCGGCGTGCATCGTCGGCGACACCTTCAGCATGTCGCCCGCCCTCGAGCGGATGTACAAGGCGTCCGGTCAGCCGGTGCCGCGGGTCAAGCGGATCCTGGAACTCAACCCCGATCACCCGCTCGTGTCGGGTCTGCGCACGGCCCGGGAGCAACGCCCGGACGATGCCTCGCTCGCCGACGTCGCCGAGCTGCTCCACGGCATGGCGCTGATCGCCGAGGGTGGCGAGGTGGAGGATCCGGCGCGGTTCACCCGCCTGCTCGCCGAGCGTCTCGCCGGAAGCGTGTGAGCCGAGCCTGTCGCCGTAGGCACGCACGCGGATAGGCTCGACGCATGACGCGTGTAGACGGGGTGTTGTTCGATATCGAGGGTGTGCTCGTCACCGAGTGGCAGCCCGTCCCGGGCGCGGCGGATGTCCTGGCACGACTGCGTGCCGACGGCGTCCGCCGCGCCTTCCTCACCAACACCACCTCCCGGACGTGCGCCGAGATCGCGCAGCGGCTCACCGATCTCGGGATGGAGGTGTCGCCGGACGAGATCGTCACCGCGGTGTCCCTCACCGTCGACCACGTCCGGCAGACCTATCCGGGTCTGCGCTGCTGGGTCCTCAACGAGGGCGACATCGCCGCGGATCTCGACGGTCTCGTGCTGGACGAGGACGATCCGGAAGTGGTGATCCTCGGTGGCGCGGGGGATGCCTTCACGCACCGGGCGATGAGTCGCGTCGCCGAACTGATGCTCGAGGACGTTCCGGTGGTCGCGATGCACCGGGCGCTCGCGTGGCAGGCCGCCGACGAGTTGCGCATCGACACCGGGGTCTACCTGGCCGGACTCGAGGAGCTCACCGGCCGGTCGGTGGTGGCGGTGGGCAAGCCGTCGCTGCGCGGCTTCCTCGTCGCGTCGGAGCGGATGGGTGTCGAACCGGATCGGATGGTGGTCGTCGGCGACGACATCGCGGGCGAGGTCGTCCCGGGGCAACGCCTCGGTATGACGGGAATCCTGGTGCGTACCGGAAAGTTTCGGCAATCCGTCCTGGACCTGGCGGTCGATCGTCCCGACCACGTCATCGACTCCGTCGCCGCTCTCCCGGGGCTCCTCGACAGTCTGTGACAGGCGGTCTCGCGTGAGACGCATGTGATCGGTACCCTACCGCCGGGGCGCCGGCCCCCCGTTCGCGCGGGGCGCTCGTTCCCCAGTTCGCGCAGACGCAGCCTTTCGCGAAGAGGCACTCCAGTGCAGAGGAGCCCGTTCTTGTCCATTCGTTCCTTCCGATCCGTTCTCACCGCGCGCCGTTCGTTCCGGGCCGGTGTACTCGTCGCCGTCGGTGTGGCCTCGGCCGCGCTGTTCGGTGGGGGTACCGCCGCAGCGGCGCCGGTGACCTGTGTGTCGCCTCCTTCTGCCAACGACATCCTGGTGTCCGATACCGCCAGCTGCGGCGCCACCGCCGAGGACGCCTTCGCTCGCGCGTATGCCGCCGACAGCGGCACCGCGGTGTCGGTCGCCGAGTCGGCCGGTGCCGCCGAAGCCCACGCGACGGGCTTCGGCACGGCGCTCAGTGCAGCCCGTGACGGCGGCCGGTCGTTCGCCTACGCGCTCGGCGGCGGACTGAGCCACTCGTGGGCTCAGGGTCCGGCGACGACCCTGTCGGTGGCCGGCTACGGGTCGGGCGCCACGGCCGACACCACCGGCGTCACGTGCGTCGGAGCCCAGTCGTTCGCGGTCAACACCGCGACGGGACAGTGGTGCGCCGTGGGGGTCGGTTCGACGCCGCGCTGAGCGAGCGCGGCACCGATGATCCGGACGACCGTGTAGTCGGTCTTTCGCGGATTTCGTGACGGGGGTGGCAGGTGCCGGTAGTCTTGCACTCGCCACCCCCGAGTGCTAAAAATGCACTTAGCACTCGCAACACGTGAGTGCCAGGTCGGTAGGGTGAGACCGGGTTTTCGACACCCCTGGTCGTCCGTCGCGGGCACTGCTTCCGGCCGAAGGCGTACATGGAGCGATCCGACGAGCGATCGCTCCGGTGTCACCCCCATACCCGGAGGATCACTTCGCAATGGCCAAGATCATCGCGTTCGACGAAGAGGCCCGTCGCGGCCTCGAGCGGGGCCTCAACAGCCTCGCCGACGCAGTCAAGGTGACGTTGGGCCCCAAGGGTCGCAACGTCGTTCTCGAGAAGAAGTGGGGCGCCCCCACGATCACCAACGATGGTGTGTCCATCGCCAAGGAGATCGAGCTCGAGGATCCGTACGAGAAGATCGGCGCCGAGCTGGTCAAGGAAGTTGCCAAGAAGACCGACGACGTCGCGGGTGACGGCACCACCACCGCTACCGTGCTCGCCCAGGCGCTCGTCCGCGAGGGTCTGCGCAACGTTGCTGCGGGCGCCAACCCCCTCGGCCTGAAGCGCGGCATCGAGAAGGCCGTCGAGGCCGTCACCGCCAAGCTGCTCGACACCGCCAAGGAGGTCGAGACCAAGGAGCAGATCGCCGCCACCGCAGGCATCTCCGCCGGCGACCCCGCGATCGGTGAGCTCATCGCCGAGGCCATCGACAAGGTGGGCAAGGAAGGCGTCATCACCGTCGAGGAGTCCAACACCTTCGGCCTCCAGCTCGAGCTGACCGAGGGCATGCGCTTCGACAAGGGCTACATCTCCCTCTACTTCGCCACCGACGCAGAGCGTCAGGAGGCCGTGCTCGAGGATCCCTACATCCTGCTCGTCAGCTCCAAGATCTCCACGGTCAAGGACCTGCTGCCGCTGCTCGAGAAGGTCATCCAGTCGGGCAAGCCGCTGCTGATCATCGCCGAGGACGTCGAGGGCGAGGCTCTGTCCACCCTGGTCCTCAACAAGATCCGCGGCACCTTCAAGTCGGTCGCCGTCAAGGCTCCGGGCTTCGGTGACCGTCGCAAGGCCCAGCTCGCCGACATCGCCATCCTCACCGGTGGCGAGGTCGTCAGCGAAGAGGTCGGCCTCTCCCTCGAGACCGCCGGCATCGAGCTGCTCGGCCAGGCCCGCAAGGTCGTCGTCACCAAGGACGAGACCACCATCGTCGAGGGCGCGGGCGATCCCGACGCCATCGCCGGTCGCGTCAACCAGATCCGCGCCGAGATCGAGGCGTCGGATTCGGACTACGACCGTGAGAAGCTGCAGGAGCGCCTCGCGAAGCTGGCCGGCGGCGTCGCCGTCATCAAGGCCGGTGCCGCGACCGAGGTCGAGCTCAAGGAGCGCAAGCACCGCATCGAGGACGCCGTCCGCAACGCGAAGGCTGCCGTCGAAGAGGGCATCGTCGCCGGTGGTGGCGTGGCCCTGCTGCAGGCCGCTCCGGTTCTCGACGACCTCAAGCTCGAGGGCGACGAGGCTACGGGTGCCAACATCGTCAAGGTCGCTCTCGAGGCGCCGCTGAAGCAGATCGCCTTCAACGCCGGCCTCGAGCCCGGCGTCGTCGCCGAGAAGGTCCGCAACCTCGAGGCCGGCCACGGCCTCAACGCTGCGACCGGCGACTACGAGGACCTGCTCGAAGCAGGCATCAACGACCCGGTCAAGGTCACCCGCTCGGCGCTGCAGAACGCTGCGTCGATCGCGGCTCTGTTCCTGACGACCGAGGCCGTCGTCGCCGACAAGCCGGAAAAGGCCGCCGCTCCCGTGGGCGACCCGACCGGCGGCATGGGCGGCATGGACTTCTGATCCGCCCCTGCGGGCGGAGAGGACTTCTGATCCGCCCCTGAGCCACACGAGGCCCGATCCCACTCCGGTGGGGTCGGGCCTCGTGCTGTTCCCCGACGATTCCGGCCTCCGGTACGGAACGATCACATATTCGTTACGAAAGGGGCTCTGCGGACGATGAATGTCACGAAAGTGTCACTTCATCCGGTTCCGGAGGTTCGTGCCGATCCGCAACCGGTCCGAGGTGCGCAGCCAGACGGATCGACGAGGGGAAGAGAATATGCGGTCGTCCTGGTTACGGCGGGTACTGCTCACGGTGGCGATGGGAACGTCGATGGTCCTCGCGGCTCCCGGAGGCGCTCTCGCGCAGTCGGTGGAAGCCGACGATCAGCGACCGGTGGGAGAGCTGACCTCTGTCGAGCACGAGAGCGACCGCACCGTCATCGCGAACGTCTACTCACCGTCGATGGACAAGGTGATCCCCCTCCGGATCCGGACGCCCGCCGACTCGAGCGAACCGCGTCCCACCCTCTACCTGATCAACGGCTCGGGAGGCGGGCAGGGGATCGCCACCTGGGAGAAGCAGACCGACGTCGAGGACTTCTTCTCGGACAAGAACATCAACGTCGTCACGCCGCTCCTCGGCGGCTACAGCTACTACACCGATTGGCGCAACGACGATCCCGCACTCGGCCGCAACATGTGGACGACCTTCCTGACGCACGAACTCCCGCCGGTCATCGACACGGAGTTCGGGACATCGGGACGCAACGCCATTGCGGGAGTGTCGATGTCGGGGACGTCGGTGCTCGGCCTCGCCACGACGGCCCCCGAGCTGTACGAGGCGGTCGGGGCGTACAGCGGATGCGCCGAGACGAGCACGCCGCTGGGGCAGTCCTACGTGCAGGCCGTCGTACGCGTCAAGGGTGGCGACCCCGAGAACATGTGGGGCCCGGTCGGTGATCCGGCCTGGATCGAGAACGATCCCTACCTCCAGGCCGAGAAGCTCCGCGGTATCGACCTGTACATCTCGTCGGGTTCGGGTCTGCCCGGGCAGTACGAGCGGCTCGGATCGCGGTCGGTGAACAACGACCCGATCGGGCTCGTCGGGCAGGTGGTCGTCGGCGGCAGCATCGAGGCGGCGGTCCACCACTGCACCCAGCGGATGGCCCAGCGACTCGAGGAGTTGGACATCCCCGCCCGGATCGACCTGCGTCCGGCGGGTACGCACTCCTGGGACTACTGGGAGGACGATCTGCGCAACTCGTGGCCGCTTCTGTCGCAGGCGGTCGGACTGTAGAGGTCCCGCACAATCCACCGGAAATGCCCGATTCGATCCCGGTCGAATCGGGCATCTTCTTTCGGTCGTTATTCAACCGATAGATCGGTCGATTCGCCGTAATCGGTCGGTGAACGGGATGAATCGGGCCGAACGGAAATATCGAATTCAAACAGAAATAAATGGGTACGGACGTTCCGTTTTCTTTCCTTGACGCTGTGAGCTGGTCATATGTGGGCTCGTCCTAGCTTCCCTGCGAGTGTGAATGTCATCACATCCCGATTTGCGCACTCTTGGGTAGCGCATACACGTCGAGTGTGTTGAGAATTGATGCGAGCCCGACGGAATTCCGATCGGAATTCCGGGTAGGCGAAAAGCAATCGGACGAGAACCGTCCGGTATGTGATCGGACGAAGGAGATTCACATGGACGTCATCGAACTCATCGGCTCTGCCCTCGAACTGCTCGGCGGCACCGAACTGCTCGGCACCCTGCTCGAGACCGGCAGTGCCGTTCTCGGCCTCGGCCAGTAGTTCCTGCTGAGCTGAACAGCTGTGCCGCTGCCTCGCAGCGGAATACGACACCCCCGGCGGATCTCCGCCGGGGGTGTCGTCGTCTCGGCCGACCCCGTGACCCGGATCAGTTCTCGGGGATCAGCATCCACAGGGCGAGGTAGAGCAACACGGCGGTGCCGCCCGTGACGAAGGCTGCGAGGACTGCGCCTGCACGCACGAGGTTGAGGTCGACGTTGAAGTACTCGGCCAGTCCGGCGCACACACCACCGAGCATGCGCTGGGACGAGGAGCGGGTGAAGGGACGGGGAGCCTGGTTCTCGAAGTTCATGTATTCATCCTGTCGCCGTAACGGTCTCGGTACATCCGGGAACGGCCCGGATCTTCACCCTGATCTTCGTCTCGGGGTCGGTCGGACGAGCCGGCCCGAACAACGCAGAAATCACGCTGAGGACAATGCTCGGCGACTGGGGCGCGAGGAGGCAGACTCGACCGTCGGTACTGCCGATCAGAAGGAGATCTCCCGTCATGACCGACGTCGTCCTGGACGAACAGCTCGCCGCACTGCGCCGCAGGTACGGCACCCGGGCCGCCGAGCAGGTGGCCGGACGCGGTGGTTCCGGCGCGTGGAACGACGTCATCGCTCTCCAACTGGCGCATCGCTCCGTGCGAAAGTTCCTTCCCGAAGCGGTCTCCGAGGATGATCTGTGCGCGATCGTGGCCGCGGCTTCGTCCGCCGCGAGCTCGAGCAACCTGCAGTTGTGGAGCGTCGTGGCCGTCACCGACCGCGACCGGCTCGCCCGGATCGCGACTTTCGCCGGCAACCAGCCGGCGGTGCGTGACGCTCCACTGCTGCTCGTGTGGGTGGCCGACCTCGCCCGGGCGGTGCGGGTCGCCGAGCAGCACGGCAAGGATCTCGTCAACGTCGACTACGTGGAGTCCGCGCTGCTCGGGGTGGTCGATGCCGCGCTCGCCGCACAGAATGCGGTGCTCGCCGCGGAATCGCTCGGCCTCGGCACCGTCTACATCGGGGCCATCCGCAACCATCCGCGTGACGTGGCCGCAGAACTGGCTCTGCCCGACCACAGTTTCGCTGTGGTCGGGCTGGTGGTGGGCCGTCCCGATCCCGAGGTGGAGTCGGAGGTCAAGCCGCGGTTGGGTCAGGACGTGGTGCTGCATCGCGAGCAGTACTCGACCGAGGAACGGGATGCCGGCCTCGCCGCCTACGAGGAGGAGATCTCCGGCTTCTACCGCGATCAGGGTCTGGCGGAGAGCTGGGTCGAACGTGTACTCGGGCGCTTCGCGTCGCCCGGCGCGCTCGGGAGCAGGGAACAGATGCGGGAAGCTCTGCGGGAGCGCGGTTTCGGTCTGGACTGACCGCAGGGAGGCGTCAGCGGCACACGACCGTCAGGCCGACCCCGCGCCACACCTGACGTTCGACACGATCGAACTCGTTGTCGTCACTGTCGTATTCGTACTCGACCTCGGTCCGGTATCCCCGGTCGCGCTGAGCGGTCACGGTGCAGTCGCCGCCGGCGGAACCGGACCGGTTGACGATCGAGTACGGCACACCCTCCGCGGCGAGCACGGCGACCGCGGCCTGCTCGCTCAAGCCGACTACGCCGGGCGCGGGTTGTGCTGTGGCAGTTCCTGTTCCGAGCAGTACTGCGGCGGTGCCGAGCGACAGGACGGCGGCGGTCGCAAGACGGGAGCGGGTGGCAAGAGTACGCATGGGTTCCTCCGAAAGGGTGCTGGACCGGACATTTCGATCGTCCGCCGCGACCCGGCCCGAGCACATCCGGGCACGACCCCCATCCCGACCCTGAATTCCGGACTCGGGGTGGCAGGGACACTGGGGAAACCGGCACCCGCCGCGTCCGGATCGGCCTAGTCTGGGTCGGTGGAGACCGTACCGATCCAGCTTCCCGGGGGCACCACGGCCCCGGTGCGCCTCTTCGCGGGACCCGACCACGAGCACGAGACACGCCGCGACGCCTCCCGCGCCGTCGTGGTGATCGTGCCGGGGCTCGGCATCCCTGCCGGTTACTACGAGCCGTTCGGGCAGGCGATCACCGAGCACGGATTCGACGCGGCGATCTGTGAACTGGCCGGCCAGGGCGACAGCCGTCCGAGGCCCGGACCCGACAGCACCTACGGCTACCACGAGATCGTCGCGACGCATTTCCCCGCTGTCTTCGAGGTGGTGCGGGAGCGCTTCCCCGACTCGACGCCCTACCTGCTCGGTCACTCCATGGGCGGGCAGCTCGGCGCGCTCTACGCCGCGCGCATCCGCGGGCGGCTCGGCGGACTGATCCTCGTCGCGTCGGGCACGCCCTACTACCGGCATCACGGGGGCGTCCGCGGCCCGGGACTGTGGCTCGGATCGACGGCGATGTCGCTGACCGCCGCGGTCGCCGGATTCTGGCCCGGCGACCGGATCGACGTCGCCGGGTTCGGCCGGCAGTCGCGCGCGCTGATCTCCGACTGGGCGCGACTGGCCCGCACCGGCCGGTTCGAACCGGCCGGTGCGGACATCGACTACGAGGAACGGGTCGGGCGTCTCACGCTGCCCGTCCTGTCGATCACGATCGAAGACGACGAACTCACTCCGGTCGCGTCGGCGCAGCACCTGCTCGAGAAGCTGCCCTCCGCCGACGTCGCCCGGTGGCACAATCCGCGGGCACTGGGCCACAACGGATGGATCCGCGACAACAACGACACCGTAGCGAAGATCGTGGCCTGGCTACGCGACCGCTGATCCCGCGCGGGCGGCCGCGGCGAGCCGGACGTGGGCGTTGGGGGAGCCGTATCCGGTGTAGCCGCCGCGCCGTTCGAGGAGTTCGACCTGGAATCCGCCCTGCACCGGGAGCGTGTAGGCGTGCAGGAATTCGCCGCCGTCGTCGTTGCGGTCGTAGAGCAGGCCGTTGCTCTGCAGGACGGCGAGCAGGTCGGGGTCGAGCGCGAACCGCGCGTCGAGATCGGCGTAGTAGTTCGTGGGCGGCCGGAGGAACTCCACGCCGCGCGCACGTGCGTGGCGTACCGAGTCGACGACGTCGGCCGTGGCGAAGGCCAGCTGGGTCACCCCGTGCGGCTGGGGCGTCGCACCGGTCTCGGAGACGTTCAACGCGACCCGCAGGTCCCCCTTCTCCGCGCGCAGTGCGCGGATGCGCAGGCGGCCCTGCGGCTGGATGTACTCCTCGGGGTCTTCCGGCCGCAGTCCGAACAGGGTGCGGAAGAACGACAGCTCCTGGTTCAGGTCGTCCGCCGCGACCGTCACGTCGACGTGGTCGAGACCGAGCCATCCCTCGTCCGCCGCGGGAGTGTCCGGGGCGTCACCCGGCACGAAGTCGTTGTGCCAGTCGTCGGTCTCCCCTGGCTCGGCACTGACGAAGACGTGCAATCCGGAGGGGGAGGTGATGCCCGGCAGACCCGCTTCACCCTCGCCGCGGGTGCGGTCGACCGCAGGCCACAGCAGACTCGCGGCCCGCTCGGCCACCGCGGCGACGTCGGGCGCGACGAGTCCCAACGCGGTCGCGGCCGGACCCGGTGCGGGTTCCTCGTTGAGGACGACGTTCGCGCCTCCGTTGCGCCACCACACGACGGGCTTGCTGCGGTGCCGGCCGGCGACGTGGAAACCGAGTCCGGTGAGCAGCGCCGGGTAGTCGGTGCGGTCGGGGGCGGCGAGTTCGACGAACGCCGCATCGGTGCGCGCCGGTAGCGGCGGTGCGACCGTCACCTTCTCGCGTGCGGGCCCGGTGACCCGCGCACCGAGCCGGTCCTCGAGGAACAGCAGCGACCGCATCGCGTCGCGCGCGGTCACATGCGGATCCGCTTCGCGCACCACGTCGCTGAAGACCTCGAGCGAGAGCGGACCGTCGTAACCGGCGTCGAGCACGGCCGCGACCACCCCCGAGACGTCGAGCATGCCCTGCCCCGGGAAGCACCGGAAGTGGCGGCTCCATTCGAGGACGTTCATGTCGAGCACCGGGGCGTCGGCGACCTGCAGGAAGCCGATGCGTTCGCCTGGGATGCCGGCCAGGGCGCGTCCGTCGTCGCCGCGTGCGAGCATGTGGAAGGTGTCCACGGCCAGCGTCACGGCCGGGTGGTCGGCGCGTTCGACGAGATTCCACGCCTGCCCGACCCGGTTGACGTGGCGTCCCCAGGCGAGGGCCTCGTAGGCGAAGGTGACCCCGTGCGAGGCGGCGAGATCGCCGATGGCGCGCAGCTGTTCGGCGGACAGTTCCGGATCGTCGATCGCGGTCGGCAGCGCGTTCGAGCACGCCAGGAAGGTCGTTGCGCCGAGCTCGTTCATCACCTCGAGCTTGCGGCGGACGCGGTGCAGGACGTGGGGGAATCGCCGCGGGTCGACGCCCTCGATGTCGCGGATCGGCTGGAACAGGTCGATCGACAGACCGAGATCGGCGCAGCGCCGCGCTACCTCGGCGGGTGACAGCGGCGACGCGATGAGGTCGTTGTCGAAGATTTCGATCCCGTCGAATCCTGCAGCGGCGATCGCGTCGAGTTTGTCGGCGAGAACACCGGAGAGCGAGACGGTGGCGATTCCGCGGCGCATCAGCTGGTCAGCTCCTCGAAGTGTCGGACCATTCGTTCGGCGTCGGGTTCGACGCCCGTGAAGTACTCGAAGGCACCCACGGCCTGGAAGACGGCCATGCCGCCACCGGGCACCACGCGGCATCCGCGGGAGCGGGCGAGGTGGATCAGTTCGGTCTCGAGCGGGAAGTACACGACGTCGGAGACCCACAGGTCCTCGCGGACGAGCTCGGCGGGGACGGGCAGGCCGGGGTAACCGGTCATGCCTGTGGGGGTCGCGTTGACCAGACCCTGCGCCGAGGCCAGAGCGCCGGCGAGATCGGTGGTCGCGCGGACCCGGTCGTCGCCGAAGCGTTTGGCCAGGCGGGTCGCGCAGGCCTGCGCCTTCTCGACGTCGACGTCGACGATGGACACGTGCGCGGAGCCCTGTTCGAGCAGCGCGTACCCGACGGCCGAACCGGCACCGCCGGCCCCGACCAGCACGGCGCGGTCGGAGACGGCCTCGGGCAGCCGGCGGCGGAACGCGCGCCCCCAGCCGGACCAGTCGGTATTGCGGCCGAGTGCGCGACCGTCCCGGAACACCACCGTGTTGACCGCGCCGAGATCGTGGGCGTCGTCGGACAACTCATCGAGCAGGGGGATGACGACCTGCTTGAAGGGGTGCGTGATGTTGAGCCCGTCGAAGCCGAAACGCTGTGCCCAGTCGAGCATCTCGGCCAGGTTCTCGGCGCCGTAGCCGAGGCGCTCGGCGTCGACGAGGCGGTAGGTCAGGTTCAGTCCCGAGGCGAAGCCCTCCCGTTCCTGCATGGCCGGGGTGAGCGAACCGCCGATCCCGGCGCCGAACAGGCCCAGCAGGAAGGACGTACGTGCGGGCGCTGCGGTGGTCATCGGGAGCTTTCCTTCTTCTCGGTATCGAGTGCGAGTGCGGCCAGGTGACGGACGGCGAACTCGTATCCGTCGGGGCCGCATCCGGCGATCACGGCCTTCGCGACGGGAGCGACGAACGAACGGTGCCGGAACTCCTCGCGGGCGTGGACGTTGGTCAAATGCACTTCCACGATCGGTGCCGCGACGGTCACGAGCGCGTCGTGCAGTGCGACCGAGGTGTGCGTGTAGGCCGCGGCGTTGACGACGAAACCGGCTGCCGATTCGCGGAGTTCGTGGACGGCGTCGATGAGTTCGCCCTCGTGGTTGCTCTGCCGGAAGTCGATGTCGAAGCCCAGGTCGTCGGCGGTGCGGCGGCACGACTTCTCGATGTCCGCCAGCGTCGCGGTGCCGTAGAGATGAGGTTCGCGCGTGCCGAGCAGGTTGAGATTGGGCCCGTTGAGAACGGCGATCGTCGGACGAGCACTCACGATGCCGCTCCGGCGGGGACCGGCGCGGTGTTCCGATCGTGGGGGAGCAGGCCGATCTCACGGGTGGGGATCTTGTGGGTTCCGGACGGTCCGGTGGCCACCGCGATCAGCGAGATGGCGACGGCGCCGACGCAGAACAGGGCCACGCGGTACCAGTTGTCGGCGTTGCCGTCCATGAGCGAGCCGGCGATGGCCGGGGTGAAACCGGCGAGCGCGAAGCCGAACTGGGTGCCGATCGCCATGCCCGACAGGCGGACGCTGGTGGGAAAGTACTCGGCGTAGGTGGCGGGCCACACCGCGTTCGGCATGCTGTAGACCACGCCGGCGAGCAGGATTCCGGTGATGAGCACGAGCGGCACGTCGCCCCGCGAGATCGACCACAGGAAGGCCGTCACCATCACGGCGCTGCCGATCAGGCCGGAGACGAAGACCGGCTTGCGACCGATGCGGTCGGACAGCAGGGCCCACATGGGGATGGTGCCCACGGCGATGATGTTGGCGACGATCGCCAGCCACAGCATCGTGGTGTCGCTGATGCCGATGCCGTACTCGTCGGCTGTGGCGAAGTTGAGGGCGAACACCTGGAAGGCCGTGTTGACCATGGCGATGAAGGCCGCGAAGAAGACGCGCAGGACGCCGGTCCAATGGTGGCGGAAGAGCACGGCCAGCGGTGCCTTGGGGGCCTCGTCGTGCGCCTTCTCGGCGTGGAACTCGGGGGTCTCGTCGAGGCTGCGCCGGATGAGGAAACCGACCAGCACGATCACGGCGCTGATCCAGAACGGCACGCGCCAGCCCCACGACTGCAACTGCTCCTCGGACAGCAGCGCGATCACGGGCAGGAACATCAGAGGTGCGAGCACCTGGCCGCCCTGCGTGCCGCTCAGTGTCCAGCTGGTGAAGAAACCGCGTCTGTCGTCGGGGGCGTGTTCGAACGACATCGAGTTCGCGCCGGCCTGCTCACCCGCGGCGGACAGCCCCTGGAGCAGCCGCAGCACGACCAGCAGGATCGGCGCGATCATGCCGACCTGTCCGTAGGTCGGCAGGCAGCCGATGAGGAAGGTCGAGACACCCATCAGTAGCAGCGTGCCGACGAGGATCAGCTTGCGGCCGAAGCGGTCACCGATGTGGCCCATCAGGACGGAGCCGAAGGGGCGCGCGACGTAGGCGACGCCGAAGGTCGCGAGCGACGCGACGGTCGCGACCGCCTGGTTGCCCTCGGGGAAGAAGATCTTCGGGAAGACGAGCGCAGCGGCGGTACCGTAGATCGCCAGGTCGTAGTACTCCAGTGCGCTGCCGCTCCACGCGGCGAGGGCCGCCTTGCGGGGCGTGCGCTGCACCGTGGTGTTTTCAGTCATCGGATGCCTCGGGGGGTGGGTCTTCAGTATCGGATACACGGACGTTATGGGTGTGGCGCAGCCCACGACAATCGTTTGCCATTTTTTTTGCCATACTGTCCGTATGTCGGCCTCTCCGCGTTCACGGAAACGCGCCACCATCACCGATGTCGCCCGCGAGGCAGGGGTCGCGGCGTCGACGGTCTCGCGCACGTTCACCAAGCCCGGTCGCGTCAACGCCGCCACTCGCGACCACATCCTCGAGGTCGCCGACCGGCTCGGCTACGCACCCAACCCCGCGGCCCGCGCCCTCGAATCGGGACGCACCAACACCCTGGCGCTGCTGGTCCCCGACATCACGAACCCCTTCTTCTCGGGCGTGATCAAGGGGGCCGAACGCGCCGCCGTCGCCTCCGGCCGGACCCTCGTCCTCGCCGACACCCAGGAGAGCGCGACCACCGAAGCGCACATCATCCGGCGGCTGGGGCCGGCCGTCGACGGTTTCGTCCTGGCGGCCGCCCGTATGCCGGACGACGAGCTGCGGCGCGTCGCCGAATTCGACGCCGTGACCCTGGTGAACCGGGCGATCCGCGGAATCTCCTGCGTTGTCGCCGATTACGAGACGGGCACGCGGCAGATCGTCGACCACCTCGCGTCGCTCGGGCACCGCTCGTTGCTGTTCCTCGGCGGTCCGCCCGAGTCGTGGTCGGGAGCGCGGCGCTGGGCCGGTCTGCAGGCCGCGGCGCAGGCTCACGGCATCGCGGTGCGTCGCTTCGGCCCCTACTCGCCGACGCTCGGTGGCGGTGCCGCCGCGGCCGACGCCGCCGTGGCGGCCGGTGCCACCGCGGTGGTGTGCCACAACGACATGCTCGCCATCGGGGTGCTGCGCCGGATGCGGGAACGCGGGGTGTCCGTCCCGGAGCACGTGAGCGTGGTCGGATTCGACAACATCTTCGGCTCCGACCTGTGCCGGCCGTCGCTCACCACGCTCGCCGAACGCACCGAGGACGCCGGGGCGCGCGCCATCGAGATGCTCGCCCGGCAGGCCTACGAGCGGGTCGCGGTGGCCGACGAACTCGTGCTCCCGACGCAGCTCGTCGTCCGCGAGTCCACCGGACCGGCGAGATGAGGGAGGTTGTGTGCGTCTTTCTCGACGAGAACGCACACAGCCTCCCCGAAGTTCACCGGTTCGCGAGCTTGTCCGCCAGGAAGGTGAACGTCAGCGCCGACTTGAACGCCGCCTGGGCGTTGTCGGCAGCGCCGCCGTGGCCGCCCTCGATGTTCTCGTAGTACCGGACCTCGTGACCCTGCTCTTCGAGCCGCGCCACCATCTTCCGCGCATGGCCGGGATGCACCCGGTCGTCGCGCGTCGACGTGGTGACGAGGATCGGCGGGTAGTCGGCATCCGGGTCGGTGTTCTGGTACGGCGAGTACTTCGACAGGAACTCCCACTCCGCGGGGTTGTCGGGGTCGCCGTACTCGGCCATCCACGACGCACCGGCGAGCAGCAGGTGGTAGCGCTTCATGTCGAGCAGCGGCACCTGGCACACGATCGCCCCGAACAGTTCGGGATAGCGGGTGAGCATCACGCCCATGAGCAGACCGCCGTTGCTGCCGCCCTGGGCGCCGAGCTGCTCGGCCGTCGTGATCCCGCGCGCGACGAGATCCTTCGCGACCGCGGCGAAGTCCTCGAAGACCTTGTGCCGGTTTTCCTTCAGGGCCTGCGTGTGCCAGCTGGGTCCGTACTCGCCGCCACCGCGGATGTTCGCGATGACGTAGGTGTAGCCCTTCTCGAGCCACGCCCGCCCGACGCCGCCGCTGTAGGCCGGCACCATCGAGTTCTCGAACCCGCCGTACCCGTACAACAGTGTGGGCGACGGGGTTCCGGTGTTGCTGCCGACCACGAAGTAGGGCACCTGCGTGCCGTCGTCGGACGTCGCGAAGAACTGCTCGACGGTGATGCCCTCGGCGTCGAAGAACGACGGGGCCTGCTTGATCGCCTCCACCGGGCCGCCGACCGTCCCCGACAGCAGGGTCGCAGGGATCGTGAAACCGCTGGAGTTGAGGAAGAAGTCGTCGCTGTTGAGCGGATCGACGTCGATGATCGAAGTCGACGTGGCATCGGGGACGTCGGGCAGTTCCTCGTCCGACCAACCGTCCTCACCCGGTGTGAGCACCCGCACGCGGGTCTGCACGTCGCGCAGTGTGACGACGAGCAGGTGATTCTGCGTCCACGCGTACTGCTCGAGCGAGGTGTGCTCGTCCGGGGCGAACAGCACCGTCACCTCACGCGAGCCGGCGAGGAAGGCCGGATAGTTCGCGGCGAGCAGCGTGCCGGCGGGATGGCCGAGCCATTCGGAGCGGGTGCGCACGAGCAGGTGGTCGCGGTACACGCTCACCCGCGCGTCGTCGGGAACATCCAGTTCGACGAGCTCGCCGTCCGCGGTGAGTTCGAAACGCTGCGCCCGGTAGAAGTCGATCGCGCGGTCGACGAAGCTGCGCTCGTATCCGGGAGTGTTGTCGTACCAGGCGGAGACAGCGACATCGGTGCGCTCACCTTCGAAGACCGTCTCGGCCTCATCGATCGGAGTGCCGCGCCGCCAACGCTTCGCGAGTCGCGGATAACCCGAGTCGGTGAGCGACCCGTCGCCGAAATCGCTTCCCACATAGACGGTGTCGGAGTCGATCCACCCGATGTCCGTCTTCGCCTCGGGTAGTTCGAAACTGTCCGGGCCCGAGACGAATCGTCGCTCGACGAGATCGAACTCGCGGATCACACTCGCGTCGGCACCACCGCGCGACAAGCTGATGAGCGCGCGGGTCTGATCGGGCCGCAGCACCTGGGCACCCGACCACACCCAGTTCTCGCCCTCTTCCTCGGCGACGGCGTCGAGGTCGACGAGGACGTCCCATTCGGGTTCGTCGCGCAGGTACTGCTCCATCGTCGTGCGACGCCACAGGCCGCGTACGTGCTCGGCGTCCCGCCAGTAGTTGTAGAGGTACTCGCCCCGCCGACGCGCATAGGGGATGCGGGCGTCGGTGTCGAGGATCTCGCGGATGCGGGATTCGAGGTCGGTGAAGCTCTCGGTGCGGGTGTACTCCTCGACCGTTCGGTCGTTCCGGGCACGCACCCAGTCGAGTTGTTCCTCGCCGGTGACGTCCTCGAGCCATAGGTACGGATCGGTCGTGTCGTCGCTCATGATCCATTCATACCCGCCCCGCACGTGCCTCCGGCGGCAGGCAGACTGTGACCTCGTGCAGATGCATCCGTCGGACGCGCGCCGGGAATGGCTCGGCGACCGCATCCCGGGCGACCTGTTCGCCCTCTACTGTTTCGACGCCCCCGCGACTCCGGTCGCCGACGTGCTCGACGAACTGCGGTCGCGGGCGGCGGTGATGGGGGAGCTGCAGGTACGGATGGTCGAGGTACCCGCGGGTCTCGACTATCCCTACTGGGCAGCGCACACCCCAGCAGAAGACCGGTTCGTCGTCCACGAATCCGGCAGCTACGAACAGATGCTCGTCGCGCTGTCCGGGCTCGTCGCGACCCGCGTCGACGTCACCGTCTCGCCGTGGCGACTGCACGTCTTCCCACATGTCACGGGTGCTCCGCGCGGGAACGGTCCCGCCCTCGTGGTCGTCCTGCAGATGTCGCACGCCTTCGCCGACGGGGTGCGCACCTCCGCGCTCGCCCGCGATCTGCTGGCGGGCACCGCGACACCCACGACACCGCCGCGCGCCCTCTCGCCCGCCGGGATGCTTACGCGTGCCGTCCTGCGGCTGCCGTTCTCGATTCCACGGGTGATCGCCGACGGGCGCCGGGCGGTGGCGGCGGCGCGACAGCTCGCCGACCCCTCGGTGCCGCAACCCACCCCGGGGAGGCCGCTGGTCGCTGTGAACACCGCACCCGGGCCGCGGCGGACGGTCCGCACACTCGTGTTCGACTCCGCCGCCCTGCGCAGCGTCGGCACGGTCACCATCGGCGCGCTCACGGCCATCGGCGCCGCCCTGTCGCAGTTCCTCGGCGTCGACGAACTGTCCGCCGAGGTGCCGGTCGCGGTGGCGCCGGGCACGGCCCGCAACAGCTACCGCAACGTCGGCGTCGACCTGCACTGCGCGCTCCGCGACCCGCACGAACGTGCCGCGGCGATCGCCGCCGACCTGGCGTTGCAACGGATCCGTGCGCGGCACCCCGCCATGGCGATCCGGGTCCGCACCGACGACCACGTCCCCGCACCGTTGCTGCGGTTCGGTACCGACCGACTCGACCTGTCCGTCGTCCCACCCACCGTCACGGGCAACACCGTCGTGTCGAGCGTCTACCGAGGTCCGGCCGACCTGGAACTCGGTGGCGGGCGGGTGCGGTTCACCTCGGGCTTCCCGGGCCTGTCGCCCGTGCAGGCGCTCACCCACGGCGTGCACGGGATCGGCGACACCGTGACCCTGTCGGTGACGACCTCCCCGGATGTCCTCGACGCGGCAGGTCTCGCTCGGTACGTCTCCCTGCTGCACGAGGCGGTCGCCTCGCTGTAACGTGCCCCGAATCCGACGATGGAGGGGCACATGGCGGCTTATGCGGTGACGGGTGCCGCCTCGGGAATGGGCCGGGCGAGCGCGGAGCGGCTGCGGGCCGCCGGGCACACGGTGATCGGCATCGACCTGAAGGACACCGAGGTCACGGCGGACCTATCCACTCCGGAGGGTCGTTCCCACGCCGTCCGGGCCACGCTCGAGCTGGCGGGCGGCCGTCTCGACGGTGCCGTGCTCGCCGCGGGCCTGGGCCCCACCCCCGGCAAGGAGAAGATCATCGCGCAGGTCAACGTGCGCGGCGTGATCGACCTGCTCGTCGGATGGCGAGCAGCTCTGGCCGCCTCCGCGAACAGCAAGGTCGTGGTGTTCGGATCCAATTCGACGACCACGACTCCCGGCGTGCCGAACTCGGCGGTGAAGGCATTCCTCGCCGGCGACATGGACAAGGGCGTCGCGCACACCACCCGCATCTCGCAGGCGGGCCCGCCGTTCACCTATGCGGCGTCGAAGATCGCCGTGACCCGATGGGCGCGACGCGCCGCGGTCACCCCCGAGTGGGCGGGTGCCGGCATCCGCCTCAACATCCTCGCGCCCGGAGCGATCTCCACCCCGCTGCTCGACGCGCAACTCGAGAGCCCCCTCGGGAAGGTGGTGGAGAGCTTCCCCGTTCCGCTCGGGGGCTTCGGGAAGCCCGACGAGATCGCGCAGTGGGTCGAATTCATGCTGTCGCCGGCGGCGGACTTCATGACGGGCAGCGTCGTGGTGGTCGACGGCGGCACCGAGGCGTACTTCCGTCCCGACGACTGGCCGGTGCGGGTCCCGTTCCGGTCGATCCCGCGCTACCTGCTCGGCATGCGCAGGTTCGGGCGCCGCAAGTGAGGGTCCGCGCAGCGCGGACCCTCACCGCGCTCCCGTATCAGGCGAAGTAGTCGCCGAAACCGTAGATCGCGTCGAACGCGCTGGTGGGCAATACATCCACCGCGTTCACGCGGTAGGACGAGTACGAGTCCTGCATCAGGTCGCGCACGAACCGCAGAGCGTGGATCGCGTCGACGGCGTCGACGGTGATGATGAGCTGGGCGCGACCGTTGTCGCTGAGGCCCACCGCCCCGTGGTGCGGGACGATCGGTTCGATGAGGTCGACGGTCTCGTCGTCGGTCAGGAGATCGAGGTCGGCGTCGATTTCGATCATTGCGTTGTATTCCATGTGGGTTCTCCCGTGTCGAACACCCGAGCGGCCTCGCGCCGCGCGGGTTGATCTCGACGGGGAACACGCACGGCGACATCATGCCCGAGCCGGATGACCCTCGCCATCATCCGATCGGGGGACATCCGATCGAGACGGACGGACGATGTGCGGGACCGGTGCTCCGCGCGACGCTCGATGCATGCCGATCGTCGAAGTGAACAATCTGCACAAGTCGTACGGAGGTCGCGCCGTCGTGGACGGCGTGAGCTTCGAGATCCACGAAGGTGAGATCTTCGGGGTCCTCGGTCCGAACGGGGCCGGGAAGACGACCTCCGTCGAACACATCTCGGGTCTGCGAAAACCCGATGAGGGCACAGTCCGCGTCGCCGGCCTCGACCCGGTCCGCGACCACCGGGCCGTCACCGAACTGCTCGGCACGCAGTTGCAGCAGAGTGAGCTGCAGCCGAAATTGACCGTGCGCGAGGCCCTCCGGTTGTACGCGGCCTTCTACGCCCGACCCGCGGACGGCGATGTGCTCGCCGAACGCCTCGGGCTCGGCCGCATGCTCGACACCCGGTTCACGAAACTGTCCGGGGGCCAGAAACAGCGGTTGTTCATCGCACTGGCACTCATCGGTTCACCGCGCGTCGTCGTCCTCGACGAACTCACCACCGGACTCGACCCGCGTGGGCGCCGTGACACCTGGGAACTGATCGAGGAGGTGCGTGATTCCGGCGTCACCGTCCTGCTCGTCACACATTTCATGGAAGAGGCACAACGCCTCTGCGACCGTGTCGCGATCTTCGATTCCGGGCGCATCCGTGCGCTGGGGACGCCGGCCCAGCTGATCGGGCAGTCGTCCGCAGCGATCGTGGTCTCGTTCCACCCGTCCGGTCCGCTCGACCCCGCGCTCCTCGAAGCCCAGCCCGGCGTCGTCTCCGTGCACACCGCCCGGGAACGGGTGGCCGTCGAAGGCAGTGAGGAGTCGATCCACGCGGTACTCGGCCTGTTGGCACGCCTCGGCGTCACGGCCGAACGCCTCCGCATCGCCGAAGCGACCCTCGACGACGCCTACCTCGATCTCACCGACACCAGGAGCACGTCATGACCGACCCGACCGTCCGCACCAGGCTCGTCGAGACGTCGACGACGAGCACCCCGGCGATGTCCGCATCGACCGCCGTTCTGCGTACCGAGGCACGACTGTTCACGCGGGAACCCGGGGCGCTCTTCTGGATCCTCGTCTTCCCCACGCTGTTGCTCGTGATCCTCGGCCTGATTCCCGGTTTCCGGGAACCGGATCCGGACCTCGGTGGTCTGCGGGTGATCGATCTGTACGTCCCCGTGGCGATCCTCCTCGCGATGATCGTGGCCGGTGTCCAGACGATGCCCGCGGTGTTGTCGTCGTACCGAGAACGGGGAATCCTCCGCAGGCTCGCCGTGACCCCGGCGAGTCCGTCGCACCTGCTGACCGCACAGATCGTGGTGCACGCGATCGTGGTCCTGGCGTCGGTCTTCCTCGCACTGATCGTCGGTCGGGCGGCCTTCGGAGTCGCCTTCCCCGCCCAGCCGTGGGGATACGCACTCGCGGTACTCGTCACTCTCGCTGCGGCACTGAGCGCGGGAGGGACACTGGCTGCGGTGGCACCGTCCGTGCGGATAGCCCAGACGCTGGGCACGATCGTGTTCTTCCCGTTGATGTTCAGTGCGGGCGTATGGCTTCCGGTGCAGGCGATGCCCGAGCTACTGCGACGGATCGTGGAGCTGACACCCTTCGGTGCCGCAGCGCAACTGCTCGACGAGACCGCCGCGGGCGGCCTGCCGAATCTCGGTGGCATCGCGGTCGTGGTGGGTTGGACCGTCGTCCTGACCGGCGTGGCGATCCGGTGGTTCCGTTGGCAGTGACGGCGTCGACCGTCATCCTGGAAGCCATGACGGCACCGACGACCACCGACGATCCGTGGCTTCGGACCTACAGATGGGCGCCGGTGGGGATGCTCGCGACCGGCACCGTCCTGTCCGTCGGCACCGCGACGTTGTTGATGAGTCCCGCCGAGCGGTACACGGCAGCGGTGCTCACCGCGGTGGCGGTGGGTCTGGAACTGTGGCGCGGTCGCCGCCGCCGGTCGATGCCGGAGGGCGACGCGGTCTACTACCTGCTCCGGTCCGCCCTGGCGTTCGTCCTGAGCTGGCTCAACCCGTTCTTCGCGATCTACGCGGCCTCCGGCTACTTCGATGCCCACGCGATGCTGCCGGACCGCTGGATCCGGTTCGGGCTGATCGTCACCGCCGTGACGGTGGCGGGTTCGCAGGCGGGTGGTCTGCCGCCGGAGGACACGACGATGTGGATCGCGTTCGGGCTCCTCGTCGTGCTCAACGCCTCGATTTCCATGCTGATGATGAGGCTCGCCGAACGTGACGAGCAGCGAAGTCTCGAACGGCTCGCTGCGATCACCGAACTCGAACGCACCAACGTCCGACTCGAGAACGCGCTGTCCGAGAACCAGGCCCTGCACGCGCAGCTGCTGGTGCATGCACGGGAAGCGGGGATCGACGACGAGCGCCGCCGGCTCGCCGCGGAGATCCACGACACCCTCGCCCAGGGCCTGGCCGGGATCGTCACGCAGTTGCAGGCGGCACAGGACACCGCCGATCCGGAGGCGGCGCGGCGCCACGTCGAGAGGGCCACGGACCTTGCGCGACGCAGCCTCGGCGATGCCCGCCGCTCGGTACGCAATCTCGCTCCCGAGGCACTCGAGCACCGCACGCTCGACGACGCGCTGGCCCACGAGGTGGAGAGATGGTCGGCCGAACATGGGATCCGGGTCGATCTCACGGTCACGGGCACCACCGAACCGTTGCACGACGACATCGGCGTGACGTTGTTCCGCATCACCCAGGAGGCCCTCGCGAACGTCGCCAAGCATTCCTCCGCACACCGTGCCGGTGTCACGGTGTCCTATATGGACGACGAAGTGAGTGTGGACATCCGGGACGACGGATGCGGTTTCGATCCGTGCGCGACACCGGGCGACGGATTCGGGTTGCGGGGCATGCAGTCCCGTGCCGACCGGATCGCCGGCGTCGTGGACGTCGAGTCCGAACCGGGTGTGGGGACCGCGGTCTCGGTGCGGGTGCCGCTGATCAGGGCCGGGAGGATGTCGTGACCGACGCGGACGAGATCACCGTGCTGATCGTCGACGACCACCCCGTCGTGCGGGACGGCCTGCGCGGAATGTTCGCCGCATCCCCGGAATTCGCCGTGGTCGGAGAGGCTGCCTCCGGTCCGGAGGCCGTGACCCTCACGCTCGAACTCGACCCCGACGTGGTGCTCATGGACCTGCGGATGCCGGGAGGCGGGGGAGTGCAGGCGATCACCGAACTCGTCGCGCGAGGTGCGCGCAGTCGCGTCCTGGTGCTGACGACCTACGACACGGACGCCGATACCGTGCCTGCGATCGAGGCCGGCGCGACCGGCTACCTGCTCAAGGACGCTCTGCGGGACGACCTGTTCGCCGGGGTGCGGGCCGCGGCGGAGGGACGGACCGTCTTGTCGCCGGTGGTCGCGTCGCGGTTGATGAACCACATGCGGACACCCACCGCCCCGCAGGCGCTCAGCGCCCGGGAGCGTGAGGTGCTGGCGCTCGTCGCGAAGGGCACCTCGAACCGGGCCATCGCCCAGGAGCTGTTCATCAGCGAGGCGACCGTGAAGACCCACCTGACCCACGTCTTCGCGAAGCTCGAGGTGAAGGACAGGGCGGCCGCGGTCGCAGTCGCCTACGACCGCGGGATCCTGGGTTAGCCGAACAGCAGGGTCAGCCGAACAGCAGGGTCAGCCGAACAGCAGGGTCAGCCGAACACCGCACGCTCGCGGCGTCGTTGCCGACGGGAGAAGACCGCGACCATCAGTCGCACCGGAAGGGGCAGTTCGCGGCGGACCCGCTCGGTCTCGTCCTCGGTCATCACGGCGAAGAAGCGGGTGAGGTCGAAGTCGGCCCGGCCACCGCGCTGGGCGTCCTTCTCGAACCGCTGCCACGCGTCGGCGGAGACGTGCCCGGTGATGAGCGGGAAGACCGTTCGCTCCTCGTCCGCGATGTGCTCGTGGAGGTGCTCACTCAGCGTGCGGAGGGTGCGTGCGAAGCCGGCCACTGCCGCGGGGTCGGGGAGCCCGCGGGTGAATTCGCCGAGTTCGTCGAGGAGCGGGTCGAGTTCGTCGTGGTCGTCGGTGAGTTCGGTGAAGTCGACGTGGGGTCCGGCCGACGCGGTGATCAGCGGCCAGAGTGCGAGGTCCTCCACGTTGTGATGGTGGTAGAGACTCGCGACGAACAGTCCGACGTAGTCGGCGGTCGCCGCGTAGCGGGCCCTGTCGAAGCTCGACGGATCTGCGAGCATCCGGTCCGCCAGTTCGCGGAGCCGGGTGACGTCGCGGAGGATCACGCGGTGCGCGAGCCGCATTCCGAGCAGGTCGTCGTCGGTGGTGAGGCGCGGGGTGAGGGATGCGGAAGTCATGTCGGTAGCGTGCGCGGCCGGACTTGGAACCGGCTTGGTGCCGAGCGGGCGCCGGAGATCGTCGCGCACCAAGTGGTCGCCAAGAATGTCTCCGCGCGCTCGGTCCGTGATCATCACTCCGGCGCTTGCAGGGAGCCGGCAGGCGATGTCAGCGGGTCGGCGCGATGCCGAACAGGAGCGCGTCGATGCCGGCGCGGAACGCACGGTCGTTCGCATCGGATCCGTCGTCCGCACCGCTGCGGCTGTCCGCATCTGCGACATCACCTGCGGATCCTCCGGCGGACGCGCCGGTCATCAGGGCGGTGAGATGCGGGTAGTCGCCGTGCTCGAGCATTGCGGCGATGTGCGCGGCTCCGCCGCCGGCCGCCCCTGCAGACATCCCGGCGGCCTCCTGCGCGGCGAAGTTGGTGACCCACCCCGACAGGAGGGCGACTCCGGTCATCGTCGCGGTCGGGTCGAGTCCGGCGGGGGCGAGGGCGCCGACGAGGTGGTCGAGATACCGCATCGAGTTCGGGCCGAGCGTCGATGCTGTGACCTGGCTCAGCCAGGGATGCCGGCGGTGGATTGCGCGGGACTGTTCGGCGACGTCGAGTACGTCGGCGCGCACGTCACCGGTCAGCGGAGCGAAGCGGTATTCGGCTCCGGCCCGGTCGACCATGAGGTCCACGAGATCGGTCTTGCCGGAGACGTAGCGGTAGAGCGACGCGGGGGCGGTGCCGAGGGCGTCGGCGAGCCTGCGCATGGACAGGGCGCGGATGCCGTCCTCGTCGGCGATCCGCACGCACGCGTCTGCGAGCTGGTCGAGCGTGTAGGCCGGTCGCGGGCCGGGGCGCCCGGTGTCGGACCGCAGCCAGATCGAGTCGGAGACCGTCATGCAGGACAGCATGCCTCCTCGAACGGGTTGCGAACGATGTTCGCAGATGCGTACCCTCGAACTGCGAACGGTGTTCCCAATCGAGAGGTGGATCGTGATCGAGATGGCACTCGAGGCGGAAGGCCTCACCCGGGCGTTCGGCGATCGCATCGTCGTCGACGACGTCCACCTGCGCGTCCCGCCGGGGCGCGTCCATGCGCTCCTCGGTCCGAACGGATCGGGGAAGACCACCATCGTCCGGATGCTCGCCACCCTGCTGCGGCCCACGGCCGGACGTGCCCGCGTACGCGGCTTCGATGTGGTGCACGACGCGACCCGCGTGAAGCGCTGCATCGGCTTCGTCGGCCAGTACCACGCGGTGGATCTACGACTGACCGGTGTCGAGAACCTGATGATCGTCGCTCGCCTGCACGGTCTGGCCGGCCGCGCCGCCCACACCCGCGCGGTCGAACTGCTCGACCGCTTCGGCCTCGCCGATGCTGCGAACCGGCAGGCGAGCACCTACTCCGGCGGCATGCGCCGGCGGCTGGATCTGCTCGCCGAGATGCTCGTGCGACCCGACGTGCTCTTCCTCGACGAACCGACCACCGGTCTCGACCCGAGCAGCCGCAACGAGATCTACGGGATGGTCGGCGAACTGGTCGCCGAGGGCACCGCGGTCCTGCTCACCACGCAGTATCTCGACGAGGCCGACCGGCTCGCCGACGACATCACCATCCTCGACGCGGGCCGGACGATCGCGACCGGCACTCCCGCCGAGATCAAGGAGGCGGTCGGCTCCGGACTCGACCTCGTCCTCCCCGGTGCCGCCCACATCGACGAGGCCGTCGCCGTCATCGGCGCATTCGGCCTGCGCCACAACGGCATCCAGGTGCCGGTCGAGAACGGCTCGGTCCGGCTGTCCTTCACGACCGACGCCCACTCGGTGCCGCTGCTGCCCGTGCTGCGCGCCCTCGACGACGCGGGTGTCCCCGTCGACGACATCGGCCGTCGCCGCGTCGGTCTCGACGAGGCATTCCTGACCCTGACCGGACGCGAGCGAATCGAGGAGTCCGCATGACCACCATCCACGAGTCCGGCCACGGCAGTTCTGCCCTCACCGGCACCCGGACGTTGCTGCATCGCGTCCTGCTGACCTACCGGCACTCGCCGGCCCTGCTGTTCGTCACCCTCGCCGCACCGCTGGGCATGATGCTGCTCTTCGGATTCGTCTTCGCCGGCGCCCTGTCCGGTGGCGAGGGCGCCGCCTACCGCGCATACCTGATGCCGGGTGTGCTCGTCCTCGTGGCGGCCATGGGCCTCGCGACCACCGCCGCCACCGCGAACGCCGACATGCGCAGCGGACTGTCGGATCGCTTCCGGACCCTGCCCACCTCCCCGGTGGCCGCGCCCGCCGGACTCGCCTTCGCCGAGACCCTGACGTGTGCGGTCACGCTGGCGCCGATGGTCGGCATCGGATATCTCGTCGGCTGGCGGATCGAAGCGGGCGCCGGGGAGATCGCCCTCGCCGCGGTGGTGCTGCTGTTGTTCCGGTTCGCATTCTCGTGGGTAGGTGTGTGGCTCGGCGTCTCGATCCGGGACGAACAGGTCCTGCAGCAGTGCGCACCCATGATCTTCGGCACGATCATGTTCTCGAACATCTTCGTGCCCACCGACACGATGCCGGTGGTCGTCCGACAGATCGCCGAGTGGAATCCCGTCAGTGCCGTCGTAGGTGCGCTGCGCGAGCTGCTCTCGGCGTCCGCGCCGGTACCCGCGGATGCGGCGTGGCCGCTGCACCATCCGGTGTGGTCGGCGTTCGGCTGGTGCGTCGTGCTGCTCGCCGTGACGGTCCCGCTCGCCGTGCGCCGATACACGGCCGATCACCGGATCCGGTAGCTACCGGCCGGTAACCGGACCATCGGCAGACACCGGAATCGGGCGGGACTACCCTGTATATCCGTGACCTCACACTATGACGTCGTTGTCCTCGGAGCCGGTCCCGGTGGGTACGTCGCTGCTATCCGCGCGGCACAGCTGGGACTGAGCACCGCCATCATCGAGCAGAAGTACTGGGGTGGTGTCTGCCTGAACGTCGGCTGCATCCCCTCGAAGGCACTTCTCCGCAACGCCGAGCTGGCACATCTCTTCAACAAAGAGGCCAAGACCTTCGGCATCTCGGGAGACGTGTCCTTCGACTTCGGTGCCGCCTACGACCGCAGCCGCAAGGTCGCGGACGGGCGCACCAAGGGCGTGCATTTCCTCATGAAGAAGAACAAGATCACCGAATACGACGGTAAGGGCTCGTTCGTCGACGCCAAGACCATCGAGGTGACCCTCACCAAGGGCGGCACCGAACAGGTGACCTTCGACAACGTCATCATCGCCACCGGCTCCGTCACCAAGCTGCTGCCGGGCACCGAGCTCAGCGACAACGTCGTCACCTACGAGGAGCAGATCCTCACCCGCGACCTCCCCGAGTCCATCGTCATCGTCGGTGCCGGTGCCATCGGCATGGAGTTCGGCTACGTCCTGAAGAACTACGGGGTCGACGTCACCATCGTCGAGTTCCTCGACCGCGCACTGCCCAACGAGGACGCCGACGTCTCCAAGGAGATCGCCAAGGCGTACAAGAAGCTCGGCATCACCATCAAGACCGGTGCCGCGGTGCAGAAGATCTCGGACGACGGTTCGAAGGTGACCGTCGAGATCAAGGACAACAAGTCCGGCAACGTCGAGACCGTCACGGTCGACAAGGTGCTGCAGTCGGTCGGCTTCGCGCCGCGCGTCGAGGGCTACGGCCTCGAGAACACCGGCGTCGAGCTCACCGACCGCGGTGCCATCGCGATCGACGAGCGCATGCGCACCAACGTCAAGGGTATCTACGCCATCGGCGACGTCACCGCGAAGCTTCAGCTCGCGCACGTCGCGGAGGCGCAGGCCGTGGTCGCGGCCGAGACCATCGGCGGTGCCGAGACCCTCGAGCTCGGCGACTACCGCATGATGCCGCGTGCGACCTTCTGCCAGCCGCAGGTCGCCTCCTTCGGTCTCACCGAGGAGCAGGCGAAGGCCGAGGGCTACGACGTGAAGGTCGCGACCTTCCCGTTCACCGCCAACGGCAAGGCGCACGGTCTGGGTGATCCCAACGGCTTCGTCAAGCTCATCGCCGACAAGACCCACGGTGAGCTCATCGGCGGCCACCTCATCGGCCCCGACGTCTCGGAGCTGCTGCCCGAGCTGACCCTGGCCCAGAAGTGGGACCTCACGGTCAACGAGCTCGCGCGCAACGTCCACACGCACCCGACTCTGAGCGAGGCGCTGCAGGAGGCCATCCACGGTCTCGCAGGACACATGATCAACTTCTGAGGATGCGGGGCCGACCCGAGGCCCCGCGTTCACCCTTCTTCCGTGTGGGCGGATCCCCGCTCGGATGTACCGGCTCAGCCCGTGACGACTCGACCGTCGTCGCGGGCTGACGTCGTTCCGCCCTTCTCCGGGCGCAGCACCAGCTGCACGAGACAGTTACCGTCCTGCGGGTCGGGCCGGACGTCGACGGCGTAGCGGCTGCGCAGCAGGTCGGCGTGGTCGTCGAGGACACGCTGGATCAATCCGCGTTGGATGCCGCGCACCACTTCGGGATTCGTGCGGGCGATCTCCGCGAGCGGGCACGTGCACAACGTGAGGCTGTGGGTGCCGAAGGCGTTCGTCGCGCTCTGCGTCTCGAAACCCAACTGCTGCAGGGCGTCGATGACGAGCGTGCCGGCGTCGACGGTCGGCGCGGGTGCGAGGGCGAGGGCGAGGATGCCCGCCCAGTCCGAGCCCACCTCGAACGCCTTGTCCTCGCGCTCGGTGGGGGTGCCCCCGATCCGCGCGGCGAGCAGCGCGACGAGATCGGTGTAGGACGGTTCCTTCACCGCGACGTAGCCGAGGCGCGGGCGCCCGACCCGCTCGATCGGAAGTTGCAGGGTGCGGACGAGACCTTCCTCCCCGAGGCCCGCGAGATGGAAGCGGACGGTCGTGACGTGCAGGTCGAGCGTGGCGGCGAGATGATGGGCGTCGACCGGGCCCGAGGACTCCCGCAACAGGCCGAGAATCCGCTCGCGTTGCTTCACCCGCCGTGCCAAGTCCGCTCTCCCGTCGCGCCCGCGATGACTCTCAGGTGAGGGTCACCTTATTAAAAGGAGGAAAATCCTCTATAGTCGGCGCCATGGAGGCGACAACCGACGCGCCGTCCACGTTACGACCGGTCCGGAGAGCCTCGGAACCGTAGCCACCCTTGCCCTCGCGAGAAGGAGTGCAGAACATGGCGGACAAGCACACATCGGAAGACGCTCTCCCCCTTGCGGGTAGGGACACCGCCCACCTGCCGGGACACTGGCTGCTCGCCCGCCTGGGCAAGCGTGTGCTGCGGCCCGGCGGTAAGGAACTGACGGCACGCGTGCTCGCCGACGCGAGGTTGCGTGGCGCGGACGTCGTCGAGTTCGCGCCCGGCCTCGGCCGGACGGCGCAGGAGATCCTCGCGTACTCGCCCGGCAGCTACACCGGAATCGAATCCGACGAGACGGCAGCCGAACTGACGCGCAAGGCCATCGCCGGCGGAGGCAGTGTGGTCAGCGGCGAGGCGTCGAAGACCGGACTCGACGACGAGGTCGCCGACGTCGTGGTCGGCGAGGCGATGCTGACCATGCAGACCGACAGGCACAAGGCGGAGATCGTGCAGGAGGCCCGCCGGGTGCTCCGTGTGGGCGGCCGGTACGCCATCCACGAACTCGCGATCGAACCCGACGAGGTCGATGACGAGGTCAAGACCGAGATCCGCACGTCGCTCGCGCGCTCGATCAAGGTCAACGCCCGCCCGCTCACCGCGGCGGAATGGCGGACCCTGTTCGAGGAGAACGGATTCGAGGTCGAGAAGATCGGCTTCGCTCCCATGGCGCTGCTCGAACCCAAGCGCATCCTCGCCGACGAAGGCCTGCCCGGCACCCTGAAGTTCGTTCGCAACGTCCTTCGCGACTCCGACGCCCGCAGCCGGGTGCTCCAGATGCGGTCGACGTTCACGAAGTACAAGAAGCATCTGGTCGCGATCGAGATCGTCGCCACGAAGAAGGAAGCGTGATGAGTACACAGCAGGTCGAGGGCAAGCTCACCCGTATCGAGGGGCTCGCGGAGCTCAACGCGGGCGAGGGGAGCGGGCCACGCATCGAGAAGCTCGCGGCGGTCACCGGTGCCACCGTGGTACGTCTGTCCTTCGTCACCGGGCAGACGATGGACGACCACAAGGCCGGCGCTCCGATCCTCGTGCAGGCCGTCACCGGCGACATCTCGTTCAGCACCGCCGACGAGACCGTGTCGCTCGTACCGGGTACCGCCGTCCACGTCGACGCCGGCATCGTGCACCGCCTCGTCGCGAACGCCGATTCCGTGGTGCAGCTGACGATCCTGCGCTGAGCTGTCACCGATCCCACATCGGCGACGAATGTGCACGTGAGGTGTGCGCGCCCGCGTAGTGTTGCGCCATGGCGGAACGCGGCGCTCGCCCACACGTGCACCCGGTTCGGAGATGGTTGCTGCGAACGGTGCGGCACCTGTTCACACCTCTGCGGCCCGACGACTATCTCGAGATGATCAACCCGCTCTGGACGACCCGCGAACTGCGCGGTCGTGTGGAGCGGGTCGTCCCCGAGGGCGGCGACGCCGCATCGGTGCTCATCCGCCCGGCCTACGAGTGGCGCGGTCACGAGCCGGGCCAGTACGTGCGGCTCGGGGTGGTCATCGACGGGGTCTACCACTGGCGCGCGTACTCGCTCACCTCCGACCCCGATCCGGTCGACGGGATCATCAGCGTCACACCCAAACTCGTCGAGAACGGCGTGGTCTCGCCGTACCTGGTCCGCAAACTCGAGCCCGGCGACATCGTCCGCCTCGGTGAGGTCGAGGGCGTGTTCACCCTGCCCGACCCGCTGCCCGCGAAGATGCTGTTCATCAGCGCGGGCAGCGGGATCACCCCGATCATGAGCATGCTGCGCAGCCTCGACCACCGCGACCGCATCGACGACGTCGTCGTCGTGCATTCCGCCCACACCGAGGACGAGGTGATCTTCGGCTCGACCCTGCGCGACCTCGACGAGCGGCATCCCGGAATGCGTCTCGAGCTGTGGCTCAGCGGCGACCGCGGCCGCATCACCCCCGACGACCTCGGCGATCTGTGCCCCGACTGGCGCGAACGCGACGCTTTCTGCTCGGGCCCGCGCGACCTGCTCGACGCCCTCGAAGAACACTGGGACGAACACGGTGATCCCGAAAGATTCCACCTCGAACGTTTCCAGCCGATCATCGGTGGGAATGCCGGGAGCGGCGAGGGCGGCACCATCCACTTCCTCGACAGCGAGAAAGAGGTGGAGTGCGACGGGGGAACACCCATCCTGGTCGCAGGCGAGAACGCCGGCCTGAAGTTGCCATACGGCTGCCGTATCGGCATCTGCCACACGTGCGTCGGAACGCTGAAATCCGGGCAACTCCGGGACCTGCGGACCGACGAGGTGAGCGAGCCCACCGGGGCTGCGGTGCGTACCTGCATCCACACCGCGGAGGGTGACATCGAAATAGAACTGTGAAGCAACCGGCTTCGAAGCAGGGGGCGTCGTGACGAGAAGCATCGACAGGACCGACACCGGGACGCGGGAACCACACAGTCCGCTCGCGCATCTGAGCGGCGACGATCTCGAGCAGATCGCCAAGGAGTTCGACGCCATCCACGACGAGGTGTACTCGAGTCTCGGCGACAAGGACCGGCAGTACATCAAGAACGTCATCGCCACGCAACGGCAGTTGGTCGTCGCGGGGCGGTTACTGCTCTTCGCGTCGTCGTACAAGCCCGCCTGGGTGGCCGGGACAGCCTGTCTCGGAGTGGCGAAGATCCTCGAGAACATGGAGATCGGCCACAACGTCATGCACGGCCAGTGGGACTGGATGAACGATCCGGACATCCACTCGTCGGTGTGGGACTGGGACACCGCCTCCACCGCGGAGGCGTGGAAGCACTCGCACAACTACATCCACCACACGTTCACGAACATCCGCGGCCTCGACAAGGATCTCGGCTACGAGATCATGCGGATCGACCCGCACCAGAAGTGGCACCCCGTCTACCTGGCGCAACCTCTCTACAACTCGCTGCTCACCGTGCTCTTCGAATGGGGTGTGGCGCTGCACGACCTCGACCTCGAGGCGTTGTGGGCCGGCGAGAAGTCGACCGGTCAGGTGATCGAGGAGCTGAAGGGCATCTTCGGCAAGGCCCGCGCGCAGTTCGTCAAGGACTACGTCGGCTGGCCGCTGGTGAGCGCCGCGCTGTTCGGTCTCGCGCAGGTCGCGCTGCAGGGCCGGTTGCCCCAGCCGAAGACCTCGCGTCTGGGCCGGCGACTGCGGTCGATGAGCAAGGGACCGATGGGCAAGGGCCGGTCCGGAAAGTTTCGTACCGCAGCCCATCTCGCCGACCGGTATCTGCCCGGTGTCGAGAAGACCTTCCTCGCGACGGTTCTCGCCGACATCACGGCCAACATCATCCGCAACGTGTGGGCGCACGCGATCATCTTCTGCGGGCACTTCCCGGACCAGACCTATACCTTCTCGAAGAAGGAGGTCGAGAACGAGTCGCGTGGAGGGTGGTACGTGCGGCAACTCGTCGGCGCCGCGAACATCGAAGGCACCCCGCTGTTCCACATCCTCAGCGGCAATCTCGGCTACCAGGTGGAGCATCACCTGTTCCCCGACATGCCGAGCACCCGTTACGCGGAGGTCGCGCCGAAGGTCAAGGACATCTGCGAGCGTTACGAACTGCCCTACAACTCGGGGCGATTGGGCAAGCAGTGGTTCATGGTGCACCGCACCATCGCCCGGCTCGCCTTCCCGGGCGGCAAGCCCCGTCCGAAGCCCGGACCGTATCGTCGTTCGCAGGACCCCACCGGCGGTCCCGTTCCCAGCGAGGCCGCACGGTTCCGCGACCGTCTGCCCGCCGACCATCCCGACGCCGGACCAGAACACGAGGGCGGCGGCGTGAAGGTCGATCCGCCACCCCGCTGATCACGTCGTCCGGTGTGCAGTTGTCGTCGACGATGCGCGAATTCGCCGATGAGAACTGCACTCCGGAGCCGGGGTCAGGACGCCCGGTATGCCTTCCAGCCGCCGAACTCGGTGATGTCCACCGCGTCGGCGGCTGCGTCCTGCGTGCAGCCGAAGCCGACGACCCACCGTCCGTCCGCCAGTTCGACACTCGTCAACGTCATCGGGGCGGGCAGCGCGGCGAGGAACCGGCCCAGTCCGGCCTCCGACAACCGGAACAGTTCACCGACGATGGCGGCGCCCTCGCCCGGTGCGTGACGCACCAGGCCCGGCTTCGGCGGCGTCGTGTTCAACGCGGCGAGGCGGTACGCGTCGGAGGTGTACACCTCCTCGACGAAGCGCGCCCCGAGTTCCTCGAGCTGGAAGTGCAGCGGCTGACCGCGCAGGTGCGCTCCGAAGACCGCGAGTTCGACGCCGGACTCGACCACACGCGGTGCGTCCACACCGTTCAGCGCGGCCGCGACGTCCACGGCCACCTGGTCGCCGAAGGCCGGGACCACGACCATGACCCCGAACGGCTCACCGGCCGGTGTCGGCGCACCGGGCACCGCCACCGCCGTCATGTCCAGCAGGTTGCAGAAGTTGGTGTAGGTGCCCATCCGACGATTGATGGCGATCGGATCGGCCTGCACCGCGGCGATCGTCGGGTGTTCCGTCGTCGTCGGGAGCAGCAACCCGTCGAACCCGGCGAGCAGTTCACGCGCGAACGCCTTCACGTGGATGAGGGTGTCGAGATCCTCGACGAGTTCGTAGGCGGCAGGCTTCTTCGCGCCGGCGACGATCGCGGCGACCGTGGGATCGGCGCCCTCCGGTGCCGTCGACAGGAACTCGCCGACGGCCGCGTAGCGCTGGGCCACCACGGCACCGTCGTAGAGGAGCAGGGCAGCATCGAGCAGCGGTGAGATGTCCACCTCCGCGATCTCGATGCCGGATTCGCGTGCCGCGGTCACCGTGCGGGTGAAGGCGTCGCGGTACTCCTCACACAACGCTTCGAGGTCCTCGGCGCGCGGCACCGCGACGCGCAGAGTGTTCGGCGCGGCGAGTCGCACGTCCGCGGGCCAGGTCCTGCTGCGCGGGTCGCGGGGTTCGGGTCCGGCCATGATCCGGACCGCGGTCGCCGCCGACTCGAGCGATGTCGCGAAGACCGTGAGGCAGTCGTAGTCGACACAGGCCGGGACCACACCGTGCGCCGGGATCACCCCGAGAGTTGCCTTGATGCCGACGATTCCGTGCAGCGCGGCGGGGACGCGTCCCGAACCGGCCGTGTCGGTGCCCAACCCGATGTCGGCGATGCCGAGCGCCACCGCGGCCGCCGAACCGGAACTGGAACCACCCGAGACCCTTTCGGGATCCCATGCGCACCGCACCGCCCCGTACGGGCTGCGGGTGCCGACGAGACCGGTGGCGAACTGGTCGAGATTGGTCTTACCCAGGACGACGGCACCGGCGGCGACCAGACGCTCGACACCCGAGGCAGTCTCGTCCGGGACGTATGCGAACTCGGGACATGCCGCGGTGGTGGGGATTCCCGCGACGTCCACGTTGTCCTTGACCGCCACGACCAGACCGGCGAGCGGAAGCGACTCACCGGCGGCGACCCGCGCGTCCACGGCGGCGGCGTCGGCGAGGAGGTCGTCGGCGCTGCGCAGCGTGATCCACACCTCGGGTCGATCCACCTCGTCGATGCGGCTCAGTGCGGCACGAACGCGAGCGGTGGCGGACACCCTCACCGGGGAGACGGGCGCCGCAGCTGTATACATCTTTGTGGACATGGCTGTATACGCTATGGACCAGCAATGACGCTGCTGTGACGTTGTGTAACAGCCTTGTTAGGGATCGCGCCGAACCGATGCCGGCCGGTGCGGACGGATCAGAAGTCGCGTTCGATCCGCAGCACCCCGATGGTTGTGGCAAGGGCGTCGTACTGCGTGACCAGCAGACAGAACTCGATGAGCCTGCGGTCGTCGTAGAACTGCGCGAGCGACGCCCACGTCTCGTCGGACAGATTCTTCGTCGCCACGAGTTCGTCGACGGCGGCGAGAAGAGCGCAGTGCCTTGCCTGCCAGCCGGGAGCGTCGGGTCCGGCGACGATACGCTCGCGCACCTCGTCGGTGATGCCGGCACGGCGACCCAGGCGGGTGTGGTGGTCGAATTCGTAACCGCACTCGCGCAGATGCGCGACGCGCAGGATGACCATCTCCGATTCGAACCGGCCGAGACGGCCGAACGGCATGAGCATGCCGGCGTAGTGCAACCACCCGCGGAACAGCCGTCCGGTGCGGCCGAGGGTGCTGAACAGGTGGGCGTCCGAGGTGCCGCCGGCGGCGGACAGGGCCTTCCATGTCACCCAGTTGATCGGGCCGAGTTCCTTGAAACGTCCGGGCGGGATGCGGGGTGTCATGAGCGCCAGTGTGCCGCACCGGACCCGTCCGGTCACGTGACACGACCGGAAGTGTCAGTCTCGGACGGCCCGGGCCATCCGCGCGAAGGCGCGTGCCTCCTCGGCCCGGCGCACGACCACCGATCGCGAGGTGTCGATGTGGGCGAGCAGCAAGTCGTGGGCGTCGTCGAGCTTGTCGGCGAGAACCAGCTCGGCGACCTCGATGTGCTCGTCGACGGTCGCGACGATGCGGTCGGGGGTCAGATAGTCGAACATCCGCACCGGGCGCACCTTGGCGTTCACCGAGGCCAGCGCGTCGCACAGGGCACGGTTGCCGGAGGCGGCGAGCAACGTCATGTGGAAGCGCTCGTCGAGCGTGACGAAGCCGGCGTCGGGCTCGGGCGGATCCTCGCGGATCTCATACCAGCGGTCGAGCTCGGGACCGAGGACGTCGGGATCGTGCCGCACCGACTCGCCGTCGAGTGCGCGGCGAATCCCGCGCAGCTCCAGGGTGGTCCGCAGTTCGTACAGGTCCGCGAGGTCGTCGAAGCGCGGACGGTAGGGGTACAACCCCTGGTCGCGGCGTTCGACGAGCCCGTCGGAGACCAGTCGGGCGAGGGCCTCGCGTACCGGCGTGCGCGACACCTCGTACTGTTCGGCGAGGCGTTCTTCACTGAGTCGTTCGTCAGGGGAGGGGGTCCCGGACATCAGACGATCGCGCAGGGCCTTGTAGACCCACTCGCGCCGTGTGTCGGCGGCCATCAGATCGCCATCGCCGCACGGACGGTGGAGGCGGCGTCGACACCACCGTCACCCGTCGAGGTGATGCGCCCGGATTCGAGGACGTAGTAGTGCAGGGCGTTGTCGAGGGCGAAACCGATGTGCTGTTCGACGAGCAGCACCCCGAGGTCGCCGCTGCGGCCGAGTTCGACGATGGTGTTCTCGATCTCGGTGACCACCGACGGCTGGATGCCTTCGGTGGGCTCGTCGAGGATGAGCATGCGCGGCTCGGTGATCAGCGCGCGGGCGATGGCGAGTTGCTGGCGCTGACCGCCGGAGAGCAGGCCGGCGCGGCGGTCGAGTAGCGGGACGAGGGCGGGGAACAGGTCGAGCATGTCGGTGACCAACTGACGGCCGTTGCGGCGCGTGTCGGCGACGACCTGCAGGTTTTCCCGGCAGGTGAGCTGACCGAAGGACTGTTGCCCCTGCGGGACGTAGGCCAGGCCGCGGGCGACGCGGGCAGATGGTCGCAGCGAGGTGATGTCGTCACCGTCGAAGAGGATCTTTCCCTTGGTGACGGGCAGCAGGCCGACGGCGGCGCGCAGCAGTGTGGTCTTGCCGGCACCGTTGTGGCCCATGACCGCGACGGTCTTGCCGGTCGGCACGGTCAGGGAGATGCCGTGCAGGATCTCGGTGCGACCGTAACCGGCGCGGACGTCGACGAGTTCGAGCATCATGCCTCCTGGGGAGCGGTGGCGGTCCCGAGGTAGACCTCCTGGACCTGCGGGTCGTTCTGGACCTGGTCGACGGTGCCGTCGGCGATGACCTTGCCGCGGGCGAGGACGGTGACCGAGGTGGCGAAGGCGCGCATGAAGTCCATGTCGTGCTCGACGACGACCACCGTGCGCTGCGCACCGATGCGGCGCAGCAGCTGCCCGGTCTCCTCGCGTTCGTCGTGGCTCATGCCGGCGACGGGTTCGTCGAGGAGCAGCACGTCGGCGTTCTGCACGAGCAGCATGCCGATCTCGAGCCACTGCTTCTGCCCGTGGGCGAGGATGCCCGCGGGAGTGTCACGGTGAGCGGTCAGGCCGATCGTCTCGAGCGCTTCCTCGATCTCGGGCAGCACGTCCTTGCGGCGCCGCAGCAACTGCCACGGGGAGCGGCCCGCGCCGGCGGCGATGTCGAGGTTCTGCAGAACCGACAGTTCCTCGAAGACCGAGGCGGTCTGGAAGGTACGGCCGACGCCGAGGCGCGCGATCTTGTGGGTCTTCTTGCCGAGCAGTTCGACGCCGGATTTGGTGATCGAGCCGGTCGCCGGGACCAGGCCGGTGACGGCGTCGACGAGGGTGGTCTTGCCGGCGCCGTTGGGGCCGATGAGGAACCGCAGGTCGCCCTGGAGGAGAGTGAGGTCGACGCCGTCGACGGCGGTGAAGCCGTCGAAGGTGACACGCAGGTCGCGGATCTCGAGGTAGTCGCTGCTCATTCCGGCGTTGCCGCCGTAGACGGGTTTGCTCATCGCACGGGCTCCATCTCGGGAAGGTCGGCGGTCTCGGGTTCGGCCGGCGGTGTGGGTTCGGTCGGGGTGGTGCGGCGGCGCCGGCGGAGCAGGGTGATCACCCCGGCGAGGCCGGCGGGGAAGAAGCCGACGACGACGATGAACAGCAGGCCCTGCGCGTAGGTCCAGGCGGAGGGGAAGTTCTCCGACAGGGTGGTCTGTGCCCACGCCACGCCCACCGCGCCGAGGACCGGGCCGAGCAGGGTGGTGCGTCCGCCGATGGCGACACCGATGAGGAATGCGATGGACGGGACGATGCCGACGTCGGCGGGGGAGATGATGCCGACGATGGGCACGAACATCGCACCGGCGATGCCGGCGAAGAAGGCGGCGACGGTGTAGGCGGCCACCTTGATCAGGGCGGGGTCGTAGCCCAGGAAGCGGACCCGCTCCTCCTGGTCGCGCACGGCGACGAGCAGTTCGCCGTAGCGGGACTGCATGAGCTGGCGGGTCGCGGCGACGACGAGCAGCAGGATCGCGGCGACGATGAAGAACAGCATCCGCTTGTTGACCGGATCGGACAGGTCGTAGCCGAAGAAGGTGCGGAAACGGTTGAGGCCGTTGGATCCTCCGGTGGACTGCTGGCCGATGAGCAGGATCGCGAAGGCGGCGGCCAGTGCCTGGGAGAGGATGGCGAAGTAGGCGCCCTTGACGCGGCGGGCGAACACACCGAAGCCGAGCAGGGCGGCGAGCAGGGCCGGCACGATCAGGATCGCCAGCAGCGTGACGGCGGGCGAGGCGAACGGGGTCCAGTAGGCGGGTAGTTCCCGGATGCCCGCGATCTGCATGAAGTCCGGGACGGTGTCGCCGCGGAGCTGCGCGTCGGAGATCTTCAGGTGCATGGCCATGATGTAGGCGCCGAGGCCGAAGAAGACACCCTGGCCGAGGGTGAGCATGCCACCGCGACCCCAGGCCAGGCCGATGCCGACGGCGACGATCGCGAAGCACAGGAACTTGCCGAGCAGGCCGAGACGGAAATCGGAGAGGACGGCGGGGGCGAGACCGAACAGGACGATCGCGGCGATCGCGAATCCCCCTGCTGTGCGTACGGGTCCGGGTCGGGTGAAGGTGCGGGTCGAGAAGGTCGCGGGCATCAGACCAGGCTCCTCGTCTTGACGGCGAACAGGCCCTGCGGACGGACCTGCAGAAAGATCACGATGAGCACGAACACGATGACCTTCGCGATCGACGCGGTCGTGGAGTACTCGATGAACGAATTGAGCAGGCCCAGTGCGACGGCCGCGAGCACGGCGCCCTCGATGCGGCCGAGACCGCCGATGACGACCACGAGGAAGGCGTCGATGAGGTACGACTGGCCGATGGTCGGGCTGGTCGAGCCGATGAGTGTCAGGGCCACCCCGGCGAGGCCGGCGAGACCGGAGCCGAGGAAGAAGGTGGTGATGTCGGTGCGGCGCGACGAGATGCCCACCGTCTCGGCGAGATCGCGGTTCTGCACCACGGCCCGGATCCGTCGTCCCATCGGCGTGTACTTCATCGATGCGATCAGGGCGACCACGCACACCACAGCGAGGGCGAGGATGAACAGGCGGGTCTTCGGGACGACGGCCCCGAAGATCTCCACGCCGCCGGAGAGCCAGGACGGTGCGATGACGTTGACGGCGGGGGCGCCGAAGATGTCGCGGGCGGCCTGCTGCAACAGCAGGCCCACACCGAAGGTGACCAGCAGGGTGTCGAGCGGGCGGTGGTACATGCGGCGGATGAGGGTGACCTCGAGGATCACACCCATCACGCCGCCCACCAGGAAGCCGACGAGCAGGGAGACGAACAGGGACATCCCGGCCGAGGAGATCACCTGCTGCACGACGAAGGCGGTGTAGCTGCCGGCCATGATGAATTCGCCGTGGGCCATGTTGATCACGCCCATCTGGCCGAACGTCAGCGACAGCCCCAGTGCTGCCAGCAACAGGATCGATCCGATACTCAATCCTGTGAAGAGCTGTCCTACAAGGACATCCATGTCGTCTCCCTCTTCGGCTTCCGTGCTCAGTTACCGGACAGGCCCGACGCCCAGTCGTAGGACTCGAGGTACGGGTCGGGCTCGATGGCGCCGTCGGACTCCCAGACGGTGTAGATCAGGCCGTCGCCGCGGATCTCACCGATGCGAGCGGTCTTGGTGATGTGGTGGTTGTCGCCATCGATCGTGACGGTGCCCTCGGGGGCGTCGAAGGTCACGCCGTCGGCGGCTTCGACGACGTCGTCGACCTCGAAGGACTCGGCCTTCTCGACGGTGTTCTTCCACAGGTAGACCGAGGTGTAGGCGGCCTCCATGGGATCGGAGGTCGGCTTGTTCGCGCCGTACTTCGCCTTGTACGCCTCGACGAACGAGGTGTTCTCGGGGGAGTCGACGGTCTGGTAGTAGTTCCACGCGGTGAGCTGGCCCTCGATGTTCTGCGCGCCGATACCGCCCACCTCCTCTTCGGCGATGGACACCGACACGACCGGCATGTCCTTCGCGTCGAGGCCGGCGTTGGTGTACTCGCGGAAGAACGCGACGTTGGAGTCGCCGTTGAGTGTGTTGAACACCGCGTCGGCGTCGGCGGTGCGCACCTTGTTGACGATGGTGGAGAAGTCGGTGGAGCCGAGCGGGGTGTAGTCCTCACCCTTGATCTCGATGCCGTTGGCCTCGGCGTACGCCTTGATGATGCGGTTGGCGGTCTGCGGGAAGACGTAGTCGCTACCGACGAGGTAGAGCGACTTCACGCCCTGTTCCTTCAGGTAGTCCAGGGCCGGCACGATCTGCTGGTTGGTGGTCGCGCCGGTGTAGAAGATGTTCGATGACGACTCGAGGCCCTCGTACTGGACGGGGTAGTACAGCAGCGCGTTGCGGTCCTCGAAGACCGGCAGCATCGCCTTGCGACTCGACGATGTCCAGCCACCGAACACCGCTGCGACGCAGTCGGATCCGATGAGCTTTTCGGCCTTCTCCGCGAACACCGCCGGCTCGGATGCGCCGTCCTCGGAGACGATCTCGATCTGCTTGCCGAGCACACCGCCGTCGGCGTTGATCTCCTCGACGGCCAGCGCGATAGAGTCGCGGACGGTGACCTCGGAGATCGCCATCGTGCCCGACAGGGAGTTGAGCGAGCCGACCTTGACGGTGTCGCCCGAGGTGTCGACGCACGACGCAGCACCGGAGGCGGCCGTGCTGCCCTCGTCACCTGCGCGGCTTCCGCAGGCGGACAGCACGAGTCCGACTGCGACGAGTGCTGCGGGGGCCGCGATGGCGCGGGTGGCGAGCCTGGACCTGACAACAGACATGTAGAGCCCTTCCTTCGAAGGTGTGGCCTGAGGGGACCCCGGTGTATCCGGGAGGCGTATACAGCGCTGTATCCGTGAGGCCACACAGTAGAAGGGAGTTGTTGCGCGGGAATATCTTCCGGTCACGGTCTCGTGACACAGATTTCGTGGGCGTTACAAAGTGCGCACAAGCATCAGCTACGACCTTCGCTATCCGCTACGGCAATCGCTGCGGCGGATAGCTGACGGTGTAGCGAACTGTTTGTCCACAGGTGGCGAGATCATCCACAGGCGACGCGAATACCGGTGTTCGCACCGCGTCTGCACCACGACGATCGGGCACGGTTGTCCGCATGCGACCGACACCTTTCCTGCGGACCACCGCTCTCGCTTCCGGGATGACCGACTCCGAGATCCGTCGTGCGGTACGCGCCGGTGAACTCGAGCGACTCGAACCCGGCGTCTACCTCCACCGCGACGACTCCCTCGACGAACTCGATCGCTATCGCGTGCGCGTGCGATCCGTCGGGGCAGTGCTCGCGCCCGGCACGGTGATCAGCCACGAGTCCGCCGCCGTCCTGCACGGGCTCGCCCTGTGGAAGCCGGATCTCACGCGGGTCCACGTCACCCGCGGCAGATCGGGTGGTGGTCGGAGGAACGCGAACCGTCACCTGCACGTCGCCCCTCTGCGTCCTCACGACCTGTCGGAGGTCGCGGGCATAGCGTGCACCTCGCTCGCCCGGACCGTCGTGGATCTCGCCTGCACACTCGACTTCGACGAAGCCGTGATCGCGGGTGATTGTGCTGCGGCTCGTGATGCCGAGTTCGGCTCCGCGTTGCTCTGTTGTCTCGACGAGTCCGGGCCGCGTAGGGGTATCGCCGCGGCGCGACGCGTGGCTGCATTTCTCGACGGTCGCAGCGAGAGTCCGGGAGAATCGCTGAGTCGCATCCGGATGCATCAGGCCGGCATGCCCGCACCGACGCTCCAGAAGGAGATACGAACACCCGACGGGCAGTTCGTCGCCCGGGTCGACTTCCTCTGGGAGGACGAAGGAGTCGTCGGTGAGTTCGACGGGATGGGCAAGTACGACGAGGGAGGCGTCGAGGCCCTACGGAACGAGAAGCGACGGGAGGACGCCCTGCGCGACCTCGGCTTCGAAGTGGTCAGGTGGACGTGGCCCGAACTGTCCCGGTTCGACGTCGTCCTCGCTCGCTTCGACCGTGCCGTCGCCCGTGCGTGGCGGTAACCGCTACCGTCCCAGCTATGTGCCGCATCTGCTTCCGCTGCGGATGGCAAACAAGCGAGCGGATGCGTCAGATGGGGTCGAGGACCGAGCCCATCACGCGCTCGACTGCGATCTCGATGACGACGCGGCGGGGGTTGGGGCGGGGTTCGCGGTAGCGGGCGGCGTAGCGACGCTCGCCCTCGCGGACGTCGGCCGGCTCGCGCGTAACGCGGGCCGGGCCCTCGAGGGTGAGCCAGCGACCGCCGTCGACCTGGCTCACCACCGCGTAACCCCCGCGCTCGACGTTGAGGGTCTTCTGGGAGCCCTCGAAGGTGATGACGCGGGCGAGGCCGGCCTCGCCGTCCCACGTGAACCCGACGGCGACGACGTGCGGCGAGCCGTCCTTGCGAAGGGTCGTGAGCGTCGCGAGGTGGTACTCGGACAGGAACTCGAGTGCCTTCGCGCCTATCGAGTCGGGGGTGCGTGCCATGCGACGAGCCTACCGACGCTCAGCGCACCAGATACGGCGAGACCGACGAGCGGTGCTCGTTGATGTCGATCTCCTTGCCCAGGGGAGGGAAGGCGCGCTGCGGGCAGTTCATCCGCTCGCACACGCGGCAACCCGAGCCGATCGGCGTGCCGGGATTGGACTCGTCGAGGTCGAGACCGTCGGCATAGACGAGGCGATGCGCGTGCCGCAGTTCGCAGCCGAGACCGATCGCGAACGTCTTCGACGGCTGGCCGTAACGCGCGGCGCGACGCTCGACCGTGCGCGCGACCCACAGATAGCGACGACCGTCGGGCATCTGCGCGATCTGCGTCATGATCTTGCCGGGATAGGCGAAGGTCTCGTAGACGTTCCACAACGGGCACGTGCCACCGCTGGTGGAGAAGTGGAAACCGGTGGCGGACTGGCGCTTCGACATGTTGCCCGCGCGGTCGACGCGCACGAACGAGAACGGGACGCCCCGCAGCTTCGGACGTTGGAGTGTCGACAGCCGGTGCGCGATCGTCTCGTAGCTGACGCCGTAGAAGGCCGACAGGCGTTCGACGTCGTAGCGGAAGTCCTCTGCGATCTCGTGGAACTGCGTGTACGGCAGGATCAGTGCGGCCGCCCAGTAGTTGGCGAGCCCGAGCCGGGCCAGCGCGCGTGAGGCATCGCTCGTGAACGAACCCTCCGCGACGAGGCGGTCGATGAGCTCTCCACACTCCAGGTACGCGAGTTCGATGGCCAGCTTGAAGACCTGCTGCCCGCCGGACAGCTGCGGCGCGACCTCCAGGACACGGGTCTCGGGGTCGTAGCGGTGAAGGATGTTCTCGCCGAGGTCGATGCGCTTGACGATCTGCACATCGTGGACCGTGGTCATGCGGCGAGCGATCTCGCCCCCCACGTCGCCGCGGTGGAACCGGATGCGGTTGGCCAGCTCCTCGGCCGCGGTGTCGAGATCGTGCAGGTAGTTCTGCCGCTGGTAGAAGTAGTCGCGGACCTCCTCGTGGGGCATGGTGATCGCACCGCTGCCGCTGCCGTCGCTGTACCTCTCCTCGGTCGCGACGGCGAGCTGCGCGGTGGTGTTGCGGAAGCGCCGGTGGAGATTGACCATCGCGCGCGCCAGAGTGGGGTGGGCTGCGACCATCTCGGCGATCTCCTGGGCGTCGGCCTCGATGCCCATCTCCCGGTCGAGCGCGACCTCCCGCATCTCCGCGATCAGACGGGTGTCGTCCTGCGAGGAGAAGAAGGTGGCGTCGACCCCGAAGACCTCGCTGATCCGGAGCAGGACGGGCACCGTCAGCGGCCTGACGTCGTGCTCGATCTGGTTGAGATAACTCGCCGAGATCTCGAGGGTCTTGGCGAGCGCGGCCTGGCTGAGTCCTCGCTCGGTGCGTAGCTGCCGCAGCCGGGCGCCTACATAGGTCTTGGCCATTCGCCCAGGGTAGAACTGCCTCGCAGCCTTCGCAAGGTAGCGTTCGCAGCGTGTTAATCGACAGATACCGGTGGGGCCTCGAGGCCGAACCACGAGCCCGGCGCGAACGCCTCGAAGTGAATCGACCCGGGGGATACCCCCGACGCGACGAGATCCGAGCGGATGGCACGCATGAACGTGATCGGACCGCACACATAGGTGCGGGCATCGCCCGGAATCGTCAGCCCGGACAGTGGAGTTCGTCCGTCGCTGCGGATCTCGTCGTACTCGGTGTAGCGCACGTGCAGCCGGGCGTCCGGCAACGAGTCGACCAGGATGGCGAGTTCGGTCCGGTGCGGTTGCTCGTAGGGGGTGCGGTCGACGTGGACGACGTCGACGCTCCGGCCGTCGCCCCGGGACTGCATGTCGCGCAGCGCCGCGATCGTCATCGTCACGCCCACGCCCGCCGAGGCGAGCAGCAACGGTTCGCTGCCCCTGTCGACGACGCTGCCGAACGGCGGTGACACGAGGAGGTGATCGTCGACGCCCAGGCCGTCGCACAGCACGGGGGAGACGAGTCCGCCCGGCACGCGCTTGACGGTGACGGCCCACTCGCCGCTCGTCCTGCCCGGGAAGACGGTGTACTGGCGGATCTGCTCGGAGCCGTCCGGCAGCGCGACCCGCACCGAGATGTACTGGCCGGGAAGGAAGGCCGGCAGCGGCCGACCGTCGACGGAGCGGAGGTGGAAGGTGGCCGCGTGCGCGCCGTCGTACTCGTGTTCGGTGACGACCACCCGACGCCAGATGTCACCGGGGGCCACACCGGCCCGCCGGTACAGCTCCGTCTCCTGCTCGACGAGCGAGTTCGCCATCAGCGTGTACACCTCGTGCCAGGCCACGGCGACCTGCGGTGTGATGGCGTCGCCGAGCACCTCGGCGATCGCGGCGAACAGGTGGGTCCGCACGATCCCGTAGTGCGCGGCCTGTACACCGAGGGACGCATGTTTGGCGGCGATCCGCTCCATGATCGGGTCGATGTCGGTCGGTGCGTGGGTGACCAGCAGTGATGCGAAAGCGGCGACCGAGTCGGCGAGCGCCCGTTGCTGGGCCCCGTTGGCCTGGTTGGTGCGGTTGAAGGTGTCCCGCAGGGACGGGACGGCCCGGAAGAGCCGGTTGTAGAAGACACGTGAGATCGTGCCGATCTCGGCGCCGACCACCGGCAGGGTCGCTTCGACGATCGACCGCGACGTACTCGAGAGAATGTCGACTCCTCGTGTTCGGGGGCTGTTCGGCCGGGGCCCTGAGACACGAAGGCACTACGATGCACCGGCCCCGATCCGGCCCGAGACATGTTACGGATGGGATTCCAGGGGTCAATGGGGATCACAAACCACGATCACCGTTTGTGAAGGCAGTCACAGGCAGGTGTCCGATCCGTCCCGAGGTGGGGGAGTCGGCGGGACGAGGCGTCCCGGCGGTGTGGGCCGGACGGCAGCGGCAAAAGCCGAGGTAGTTACTACTCGCGGGTAATAAACCCGTGCCCGATTCGGGTAGTTGGACCGACCATCGATTGGCAATCTTCGCAATGGCTGCGACGAAAATAGCCGAGATTGGCATTAGCAACAGGTAGACGGGCTTTTTGGACTGTGCCATTGTCGTTCTTGTACATCCGAACGGCACGCAAAGGATGTGAAGTCGTACACGCGTACTGCTTCATCCCGAGCGGGGCAGATCTAGAGAGTGGAGATTTGATGTCGACCACCGGCACCCCGAGGACTGCAGAAGAGATCCAGAAGGATTGGGACACCAATCCGCGCTGGAAGGGGATCACCCGCAACTACACCGCCGAGCAGGTCGCCAAGCTGCAGGGCAACGTCGTCGAGGAAGCCACCCTCGCTCGCCGCGGTTCCGAGATCCTGTGGGACCTCGTCAACAACGAGGACTACATCAACTCGCTCGGCGCCCTCACCGGTAACCAGGCGGTCCAGCAGGTCCGCGCCGGCCTGAAGGCCATCTACCTCTCCGGTTGGCAGGTCGCCGGCGACGCCAACCTGTCCGGCCACACCTACCCGGACCAGTCGCTGTACCCGGCGAACTCGGTTCCGCAGGTCGTCCGCCGTATCAACAACGCGCTGCTGCGCGCCGACGAGATCGCCAAGGTCGAGGGCGACACGTCCGTCGACAACTGGCTCGCTCCGATCGTCGCCGACGGTGAGGCCGGCTTCGGTGGCGCCCTCAACGTCTACGAGCTGCAGAAGGCCATGATCGCGGCCGGCGTCGCCGGTTCCCACTGGGAGGACCAGCTCGCGTCGGAGAAGAAGTGCGGTCACCTCGGTGGCAAGGTGCTCATCCCCACGCAGCAGCACATCCGCACCCTGACCTCGGCTCGCCTCGCGGCCGACGTCGCGGACGTCCCGACCGTGGTCATCGCCCGCACCGACGCCGAGGCCGCGACCCTCATCACCTCCGATGTCGACGAGCGTGACCGCCCGTTCATCACCGGTGAGCGCACCGCCGAGGGCTTCTACCACGTCAAGAACGGCATCGAGCCCTGCATCGCCCGTGCGAAGGCCTACGCTCCGTACTCCGACCTCATCTGGATGGAGACCGGTGTTCCGGACCTCGAGGTCGCCAAGAAGTTCGCCGAGGGCGTCCGCAGCGAGTTCCCGGACCAGCTGCTGGCCTACAACTGCTCGCCGTCCTTCAACTGGAAGGCTCACCTGGACGACGCGACCATCGCGAAGTTCCAGAAGGAGCTCGGCGCGATGGGCTTCAAGTTCCAGTTCATCACCCTCGCCGGCTTCCACTCGCTCAACTACGGCATGTTCGACCTGGCGCACGGCTACGCCCGCGAGGGCATGACGGCCTTCGTCGACCTGCAGGAGCGCGAGTTCAAGGCGGCCAAGGAGCGCGGCTTCACCGCCATCAAGCACCAGCGTGAGGTCGGTGCCGGCTACTTCGACACCATCGCCACCACCGTCGATCCCAACACCTCCACGGCTGCCCTGAAGGGCTCCACCGAGGAAGGCCAGTTCCACTAGGAACCAGCGCCACCCCGAGGTCCACCACCCCGCGGCGGGATCCACAGGTCCCCATGTCCTGCCGCGGGGTGCGTGCGTATCCGGAGCAGTTCGAAACGCGCGCACCCGACGGGTCCTCGCTTGTACTTCCGGCCTCGGCCACGACCCCCACAACGAGAAGGAGCTGACGTGACCAGCGAAAAGATTCAGCGCGTCGGCGTGATCGGCGCCGGCATCATGGGCGCAGGTATCGCCGAGGTGTGCGCACGCGCTCATGTCGACGTACTGGTGTTCGAGCAGACCCGCGAACTCGCGGCTGCCGGACGTGCCCGGATCCTCCGGTCGCTGGACCGGGGCGTGAGCAGCGGAAAGATCACCGAACGGGAGCGTGAGCAGGCCGCATGGCGTCTGCGCTTCACCTCCGATCTCGGTGACTTCGCCGATCGGCAGCTCGTGGTGGAGGCCGTCGTCGAGGACGAGAAGGTCAAGAGCGAGATCCTCGCGGAGCTCGACAAGATCGTCACCGATCCCAACGCGGTGCTCGCCTCGAACACCTCGTCGATCCCGATCATGAAGCTCGGTATCGCGACCGGTGCGCCCGAGCGTGTCATCGGCATGCACTTCTTCAACCCTGTTCCGGTGCTCCCGCTCGTCGAGCTCGTCACCACCCTGAAGACCAGCCCCACCGTCGCCGAGCGCGCCGAGGCGTTCGCAGCCGACGTACTGGGCAAGCAGGTCGTGCGGTCCTCCGACCGTGCAGGTTTCATCGCCAACGCACTGCTGGTGCCGTACCTGCTCTCGGCGATCCGGATGGTCGAGTCCGGCTTCGCCACCAAGGAGGACATCGACAAGACGATGGTCCTGGGTTGCGCCCACCCGATGGGTCCGCTCGCCCTGACCGACCTGGTCGGTCTGGACACCGTCAAGTCGATCGCCGACTCCATGTACGAGGAGTTCAAAGAGCCCCTGTACTCGGCCCCGCCGCTGCTACAGCGCATGGTCGAGGCGGGACTCGTCGGCAAGAAGTCGGGCGCCGGCTTCTACGAGTACGCCGACAACGGTCGCACGGTCAAGAAGGCCGGCTAGCCAGGTAGCACCACCGCACACGGCGCCCGTGCCCGGCGACAGTGTTCCGAACACTGGTCACCGGTGCACGGGCGCGACGTGCATGAGGGAAAGGTCGACGCCGACATGGCAACTCTCGCCGACGGATACGGATCGAGCATCCTCGGGTACCCGCGCATCGGGCCCCGCCGCGAGCTCAAGTTCGCCCTCGAGGCCTACTGGCACGGTGAGGGCACGCGCGACGAACTTGTCGCGGTCGCTCGCGAGCTCCAGGAGAACACCTGGCGCGAGCTCGCAGCCACGGGTCTGACCCAGGTACCCGGCAACACGTTCTCCTACTACGATCACGTCCTGGACAACGCGCTGTTGTTCGGCGCGCTGCCCGAGCGGTTCCGTCCACTGGCCGATGAGCTCGACCCGCTCGATCTGTACTTCACGCTGTGCCGTGGCCGCGAGGACTTCCCGCCGCTCGAGCTGGTGCGCTGGTTCGGCAGCAACTACCACTACCGCCAGCCCGAACTCGACGAGAACACCGTCTTCGAGCTGAATTCGGCGGCCGTACTCGACGAGTTCGAGCGTGCGAAGGCCGAGGGTATCGAGCTGCGGCCGGTGGTGCTCGGCCCGGTCTCGCTGCTGCTGCTGTCGAAGGTCGCACCGACGTCGACGAAGGAGGGTTTCCGCACCCTCGACCTGCTCGACGCGCTGCTCCCCGAATACGAGAAGCTCTTCGAGCAGCTCGCCCGTGCCGGTGCCACCTGCGTGCAGCTCGACGAGCCGTCGTTCACCGAGGACCGCAGCGGGGAGGAGCTCGCAGCCCTCGCGCGTACCTACGACGCGCTCTCGCACGCTCCGCTGCGTCCGCGTCTGCTCGTGACCGGCCCGTACGGGCATCTCGGTGAGGCACTGCCGATCCTGGCCGCGTCGAAGATCGAGGCGATCGGCCTGGACCTGGTCAACGGCCGCATGAGCGCGGACGAACTGGCCGCAGTGCCCGGACTCAAGCGCAAGCGCATCTACGCCGGTGTCGTCGACGGCCGCAACGTGTGGAAGGTCGACCGCCACCGCACCCTCGACTACCTGAAGTCGCTCGCCGCGGTCGCACCGGATCTCGTCGTGTCGACCTCGTCCTCGCTGCTGCACGTGCCCTACGACCTGCTCGTCGAGTACGACATCCCCGGCGACGTCGCCGACCGTCTCGCGTTCGCGAAGCAGAAGGTGGGGGAGGTGGTCTCCCTTGCCAAGGCGCTCACGACCGGAGCCGAGGAGCGGTGGCGCAAGCCGCCCGTGTCGGTGCACTTCAAGCAGAAGCACACCGTCCGTGCACGTCTGAACGCGGTCACGCCCGCCCATCGGGTGCGCGCGCCGTACGAGGAGCGCCGCGCCGCGCAGCAGAAGCGACTGGATCTGCCGCCGGTGCCGGTGACAACCCTGGGGTCGTTCCCGCAGACCGCGGAGATCCGCAGGGCACGAGCGGAACTCGGTCGTGGCCGGATGTCGTACGGCGAGTACGTCAAGCGGATCCAGGAGGAGATCGAGTCCACCATCCGTCTGCAGGAGGACATCGGTCTCGACGTCCTCGCCCACGGCGAGCACGAACGCAACGACATGGTGCAGTACTTCGCCGAGCTGATGGAGGGCTTTGCCACCACCCACTTCGGCTGGGTGCAGGCCTACGGTTCGCGCTGCACGCGTCCGCCGATCCTCTACGGCGACATCGTGCGGCCGAAGCCGATGACGGTCGAGTGGATCTCGTTCGCGCAGTCGCTGACCGACAAGCCGGTCAAGGGCATGCTCACCGGTCCGGTGACGATGCTGGCGCGTTCCTACGTGCGTCAGGATCAGCCGCTCCACGAGACGGCCGACCAGCTCGCGCTGGCCATCCGCGACGAGATCGCCGATCTCGAGCGGGCGGGCATCGCGATCATCCAGGTCGACGAACCGGCCATCCGGGAACTGTTGCCGCTGCGGCAGGACGGGCGCTCCGAGTACCTCGACTGGGCCGTCGACGCCTTCCGTCTCGCCACCGGTGGCGCGAAGCCGGAGACGCAGATCCACACGCACCTGACCTATTCGGGTCAGGTGTCGGTGGTCGACGCGATCGAGCGGCTCGACGCCGACGTCACGGCGATCGTGGCGACACGCTCGATCCGCTGGGTGCTCGAGGCGATCAAGGACCGCGCGCTGTCCCACGGTGTCGGTCCCGGTGTCTACGAGTCCCGCTCGGCCCGGATCCCGGACATCGACGAGCTCGACGAGTTGCTCAGCGAGGCGGCGGAATCGGTGGAACTCGACCGCTTGTGGGCCAATCCGGACGGTGGTCTCAAGACCCGTCACCACTGGCAGCTCGAGCCGTCGCTGCGCAACCTCGTCGCTGCGGCGCGACGACTGCGCCGCCGGGCGACACACCGGTCCGACCAGGCCGGATAGTCGAACCGTCTCCACGACGTGCACCTGCGGGAGTCCCCCGCGGGTGCACGTCGTCGCGAGGCGGAGTAGTTGTGGAGGAATGACGTCCACAACCGGTACGACCACCGTCGCCGCATACGCCGCCACCGCGCCCGACGCGCCCCTGTCGAAGACCACCGTCGAACGACGTGCCCTCGGCCCGCTCGACGTGCTCATCGCCATCGAATTCGCCGGCATCTGCCATTCCGACATCCACACCGCCCGGAACGAGTGGGGCGGAACCAAGTACCCGATCGTGCCGGGCCACGAGATCGTCGGCACCGTCGCCGCCGTCGGTTCCGGTGTCACGAAGCACGCCGTCGGAGACCGCGTCGGCGTGGGTTGCTTCGTGAACTCCTGTGGTGAATGTGAGCCCTGCCGAACAGGATTCGAGCAGCACTGCACCAGTCGGGTGACGGGAACCTACAACTCCGTCGACCGCGACGGCTCCGTCACCCAGGGCGGCTACTCGACACACATCGTCGTCACCGAACACTTCGTCCTGAGGATTCCCGACGGACTCGACCCGGCCGCCGCGGCGCCTCTGCTGTGCGCGGGAATCACCCTGTACTCGCCGCTGAAGCGGTGGAATGCCGGGCCGGGGAGCAAGGTCGCGATCATCGGCATGGGCGGTCTCGGGCATGTCGGAGTGAAGATCGCGGCAGCGATGGGTGCGGAGGTGACCGTGCTCGGTCACTCGCTGTCGAAGCGGGACGACGGCCTGCGCTTCGGTGCGGTCGACTACCGGTCCACCGAGGACGAGTCGACCTTCAAGGAGTTGCGCGGGAAGTTCGATCTGATCCTCAACACCGTCTCGGTCAACCTCGACCTCGACCGCTACCTGTCGTTGCTGCGGCTGCACGGCACCCTCGTCGGCCTCGGCCTGCCCGAGAAGCCGCTGTCGGTGCGGGCGTTCTCGCTCGCGATGAACGATCGTGCGATGGCCGGATCGAATGTCGGCGGAATCCCCGACACGCAGGCGATGCTCGACTTCTGCGCAGAGCACGGCATCGGTGCGGAGATCGAGCTGATCTCCGCGGACCGTATCAACGAGGCATACGACCGTGTGGTCGCCAGTGATGTGCGCTATCGCTTCGTGATCGACGCCTCGACGTTCTGACCGCGTCGGCGGCCCGGGCCCGGGCCCCGGGACGTCGACCCGTCAGAAGTTGTCGCCGAGCTGATCGCGGAGCTGCGCGAGGGTCTTCGTGAGCAGACGCGACACGTGCATCTGCGAGACACCCACGCGCTCGGCGATCTGCGTCTGCGTCATGTTGCCGAAGAAGCGCAGCAGCACGACCGTGCGTTCGCGGGCCGGAAGGGCCTCGAGCAGCGGACGCAGCGCCTCGTGGTTCTCGACCTCGTCGAGCGCGGCGTCGTAGTCGCCGAGCGTGTCGGCGAGGGTGAGCCCGTCGTCGCCGGACGGGGACGACCGGTCGACCGACACGGTCTGGTAGGCGTTGCCGGCCACGAGACCCTGCAGCACCTCCTCCTGATCGATGCCGAGTACCTCGGCGAGCTCGGACGCGGTGGGTGCACGTCCGAGCTGCTGGGAGAGCTCGGACGTGGCCTTGCTCAGGGACAGATGCAGTTCCTTCATGCGTCGCGGCACACGAACCGCCCAGCCGGCGTCACGGAAGTGCCGGCGCACCTCGCCCATGATCGTGGGGACCGCGAAGGAGACGAAATCCGAACCGCGTTCGGGGTCGAAACGGTCGACCGCGTTGACCAGGCCCAGGCGCGCGACCTGCAGCAGATCTTCGAAGGCCTCACCACGGCCGTCGAAGCGCCGGGCGATGTGCTCGGCGAGCGGCAGGCACCGCTCGACCACTGCGTCGCGGATGCGGATGCGACCGGGGTCGCCCTCCTCGAGTGCGAGGAGTGTTCTCAACGTTTCGGTGACGTCGGCGTACTCGTCGCTCGACCTACCCGTGTTGCGCGTCACCGATCGGCGCTGCCTTCGGCGATGGACATGTCGATCGTGGCGCGCGAGTCGTCGCTCGTCACCGAGATGGACTCGGTCAGCGAGTTGAGCACGTGCCATCCGAAGGAGCGCGGCTGCCCGATCTCGGAGGCGTCGTTCGTGGGCGCCGACAGGCTGATGTGCAGCAGCGGGAGAGCCGCCCGGAACGAGCACGCCAGGATCGCGTCCTCGGGTGCGCCCATGATCAGCCGCGTGGCCGCTTCGTCGACGGCGAGCTTCACATCCGCAACGGTATCGAGGTCGAAGTCGTGCTGCAGCGCGATCGCGGCGGCTACCGCTCGGAGCACTGCGAGCTGGTCGGGATGGGCCTCTACTCGAAGTTCGACTACCGGGGGATTGTGGTCGCGTGCCGATTCGATCGACGCGGATTTTGCCATGAGCCTGATGTCTCCAGTACGGGGAGTGGGGGTACGAGCGGGTCGTGTCTGTCTGGTCGTCGGAGAGATTACCCAGATACCGCGAATTCAATCCATCCACCGTGACCTGGGCAGGGGGCCGCAACATTCCCGAAATGCACGATCGGCGTGTTGAGTGCCCGTGGTTCGTGGACTACTGTGGCGGCAGAAGGTTGAGCACACAGCCGAGAACACGGAAGCACCCCTGTTTCGGGAGGGTTCCGATCGGTCACCGGTTGTGCCTGTCTCGTAGGTCGTGCTTCCTGCAATTTTCGATGTTGGGAAGTGCTATGACAGTTCCTCAGCGAATTGCCGCACAGGTAGATTCCGTCCCATCCGGGTGGTCGGCTCGGCCGATCAGGTCCGACATTCCCGCAGAACGGGTCGTCGGCGCAGAATTCAGCGCGCAGAAGATCGAACCGGACCTCGTCTGGATCGACGTGCGAGGCGAGATCGACATCCGCAACGCACACGCTCTACACGCGTTCACCCATCGGCAGCTCGAAGAATCGATCCGTATGGTCGTCGATCTCGGAGCAGTCGAATTCTTCGGTGCGGCCGGGTTGTCGGTCTTCGACGATCTCGACGAACGTGCGCGTGCCCTGAACGTCCGCTGGGCACTTCTGAGTGGGCGACCGGTGGAACGGTTGCTCCGGGTCGCCGACGCGACCATCGCTTCCAAGGCATGCAGAACACGTGAAGCAGCGCTTGCTGCGCTCGCTCGCGTGAAGTAACAGGCCGGGAGAGCCGACCATACGGCGTGGCCGCAATCCGCCACGCCCCTCCATACCGTTGCCGTTCGGGTTTCCCGGGCGGCAACGGTTCTGTTCGGAGGGCATCTCCGATCCGCCGCTCGGCCCGAGGCGCCCGTTTCGTCACTTCGACCCGGGGGAACCCGCTGGTGAACCCGAGGAGGTCGAGATGAGCACGAACGACTGGATTCTGCTGGTGATAGCGGTGGTCGTCGCGTTGGTGGTAGTGGCGGTGCTGGGGTGGACGCTCCGCAACCGGCGTGCCGAGCGCCGGCGTGCCGAAGCCGAACGTCTGCGTCGCAGCGTCGAGGAGAACAGGCCGGGAGTCGAACAGCGGGCGGCGTCGGCCGAACGCACCGAAGCGGAGGCCCGTCGCGCCGCGGCGGACGCCGAAGCGAAGGCGGCCGAGGCGGAGCGGCTGCGCGCCCGCTCCGAGGAGGAACGTCGTACCGCCGAAGCGGCACGAGCCGAACTCGACGAGCGTCGTCGCCGGGCGGAAGAGCTGGATCCCCGTTCGGCGGAACACGCCGAGCGCGGTGATCACCGCGCGGATCCGGTTCCGCGGACGGCAGATTCGTCGGATCAGGTCCCGAACACCGTGCCGGGCGACGAGGCCGGCCCAGCGGGCGCACACCGGAACGATCAGGACTTCCGTCGCTGATCGTTCCGGCGCCTGTAGAGGTTCGACGGGCGCTACTGCACGCCGGTCCGTGCGGTCCGGTGTGCAGTACGCCGGACCGGCACGCAGCGTTCGTAGGCGCGAAGGGTGTCCTCCGCCACGCGATCCCAGGTGTACCGGGCGAGAACGCGGTCGCGTCCGGCGATACCGAAGGTGGCGCGCGTCGTCGCATCGGAGAGAAGCCGGCGCGCGGCGGCCGCGACGGCCTCGGGGGAGCGGGTGGGCACGAGAAGGCCGGTCGCCTCGTCGAGCACGGTGTCGAGCATTCCACCGGAAGCAGTTGCGATGACCGGGCGACCGCACGACATCGCCTGCAGGGCGAGCATCCCCGACGGATCGTGCCAGGGAGTGGAGACCACGGCGTCGGCGGACAGGAGCAGACCGGGCATCTCGTCCCGCCCGACATCGCGGCGGATCCGGACGCGTCCCTGCACACCGCGTACGCGTGCGAGCTTCACGAGACGGGACTTCTCCTGCTCGTCCGCTCGGCGCGACAAGTACGGGGGAGCGGGATGCGCGGCGATGATCAACTCGGTGTCGGGAATGCCCGCCAGCGCTTCGATGGCGATGTCGAATCCGGAGCCCAGTTCGAGAGGGCCGGCTGCGAGCAGACGATGCTTGCGGGTCCTCGTGGTGTCGGGAGCGGCAGCGGTGCTGTAGTGCACGGCGTCCACGCCGCTCGGCACCACCGTGGTCCGCGTGCGGGGAAGTCCCATGCGCGCCAGCTCGAACACCTCGTCGGAACTCGTCGCGATCATGCGTGTCGCGCCCCGGGCGAGGAGCCGCTCCAAGCGGATTCGGTCGCGCGCGGACGCGTCCATCGCAGTCTTCTCCCGGATCCGGTGCTCGACCGTGCCGAGGGAATGGAAGGTCTGAACCGTGGGGATGCCCAGCGAACGGGTGGCGAGCTGCGTGGCCATTCCGGACAGCCAGTAGTGGGCGTGGGTGATGTCCGGTGGCCGCCGGCGCCACTCCCGATCCAGGAAGCTCCCGAATTCCCCCATCGCAGAGGCGGTTTCGTCGGGACGCAGAGGGGACGGTGGTCCTGCCGGTACCTGCACCACCTCGTATCCACCGGGGGCGGAGATCCGGTCGGGGTCGTCGCGGTCCTCGCGGCGTGTGTAGACCACCACCTCGTGACCGGCCCCGGCGAGGGCGGACGACAGTTCGGCCAGGTGGACGTGAAGTCCTTGCGGCGGCGCATCTGCGTGCGCGCCGTGACCGAGCAGGGGATTCACTTGTCCGGCAACCATCGCGATCTTCACCACAGCGGTATTCCCGTGTGTGGTGGGGGATAAACCGGTCACGGCGCGCCGGTACGAACCGAAATACGCTGCTGCCCCACCTGTTCGTTCGTGTGGGTCGGTGGCTCCGGCCGCACCGGGCCGGCACGACCGGTCCCGGATCAGATGATGGCGCGGGCGGAGATGGTGGCGTAGACGACCATCAGCACCAGCAGTACCCATCCCGCACCCTGCCAGATCGGCCAGCGACCGCCGCGCTTCCACGTGCGGTAGGCCGTCAGCAGTGCGCCGAGTCCGCCGAGCAGGAGCACGAGTGTGGGTCCGAAGACCAGGATCTGGCGGGCGGGATCGGTGCACACCGCGAATGCGGCGTCGCTGCAGTCCTGTCCGGAGTTCGTGCCCCAGAGGATGGCGACGCCCATCACCACGAGCGCAGCGACGATCACGCCCCCCGCGTACATCGTGGCCTTACGGGCCGTCCGGGGGTCGTTCCAGCGTTTCTCCACATCCTGGGTCATGGCTCTCCTTCTCGTGGCCGAACGGTGCACGCGCGATGGCGGCGCACGCGCGCAACGGCCGGCGTGACTCGCTCTCCGAGTACCCCTGGCCAGGTCGCCCAATCCGGATGTGCGGTGGTCGCCCCACGAGAGGTGGGGTGAGTCGGGCGTCAGGCGCGCTGGTGCACGGTCATGAAGACGTGGTCGAAGTGACTCCGATGCTGTTCGGCGAGGGCCGGCAAGGACGTGATCTCGTATACGAGTCGTTCGGCCAGTGCCCGCAGTTCGACGTCCGTCTCCTGCGAGCGCCAGGCGCCGCCGGACCCGGATTCATCCCCGCCCGATCCGACCTTGGAGAGTTTTGTCCGTTAGGGCCGGATCAGGGCGCTCGGTGCGTTTGTTCGGTTTCCCCCTCGGGTATTGCTACCCGGCCGGACGGTCCGGCATATGAGACGGATCGAGGTGAGGTCGTGCGATTGGTGAGTCTCGTGGTCCTGATCTGGTTGATCATCGGTGCGGTGGCGGCCGGTCAGCGCGGCTACTTCAGCGACTCGGACCAGAATTGCAGCAGTCTCGCGACGGTGGCAGTTACGGTGGTGGCCGGGCCGCTCAACTACGCGGGCGTCAATCCCCAGGTCGAGTGCGAGGTGCCGCAGCCGAGCGGGTAGGTCCGCATTCCTTCGGGTCTGTCGCTGTTCGAGGTGCGGAGCGTGGGGGGGGGCGGACCCACCAAGGGTGGGGGGGCCCCCCCCCCCCCGGGGGGGGGCGGGGGGGGGGGGCCCGCCCGCGCGGGCGCCCGGGGGGGGGCGCCTGGTGGG
>NZ_LZMJ01000039.1:0-44043 GCF_001665495.1 Rhodococcus sp. 852002-51564_SCH6189132-a | reverse complement strand
CCCGGGGGTAGTTCCCCGGAGGGGGGTAGTTGCCGGGCGGCGGATAGTTCCCACCCGGCGGGGGAGTGCCACCGCCCGAGGGCGGCGGATAGCTTCCGGGTGGCGGATAACCACCCGGGTTCTTCGGATCCTGATTCGGGTCGTAACCACCGGTGGTCATGGCTGCCTCTCGTCTCCGGGATCGGACACTTCCGAGAGAGTACGGACATCATCTCGGGTCCGCATCCGCTATGTCCGCATCGTGTCCTATCGGATGCCTTCCTCCGACGGGGTGAACACCCACGGATCCCGGGGGAGTCGCACGGGATTCCAGCGGTCCAGCAACAGTTCCGGCGACACGGGCTCGCCGGGGTCGGCGAGCCGCAGCGACACGGCGATCGTGCCCAGCACGTCGGCGGCCGTGTGACCGAGCGCGAGCTGATCGGCCAGTGTCACCGCGCCGTCCCGTTTGGCCAGTCGCTTACCCTCCTTGTCGAGCGCGAGCGGCACGTGCGCGTAGACGGGTTCCGACAGTCCGAGAAGGTGTGCGAGACAGGCCTGCCGGGGCGCGGAAGTGAGCAGGTCGTCTCCGCGTACCACCTGATCGATGCCCTGGTCGGCGTCGTCCACCACCACTGCGAGGTTGTACGCGGGGGTTCCGTCGTTGCGGCGCAACACGAGATCGTCGACGATGCCCGTGAAATCTCCGTGCAGCAGGTCGTGGACGGTGAACCACTCCTCGGTCGCCCGCAACCGGATCGCGGGGGCGCGGCCGGAGGCCCGGCGCTCGGCCCGCTGCTCGTCGGTGAGGTTGCGGCAGGTGCCCGGATAGGCGCCCGCAGGGGCGTGGGGTGCGGAGGTGGCCTCGAGGATCTCGCGTCGGGTGCAGTAGCACTCGTAGGTCAGACCGGCCTGCTCGAGTCGCGCGATCGCCTCGTCGTACAGGCGCCGGCGGCGGGACTGGTGGACCACCCGGCCGTCCCAGTCGAGACCGATCGCCGCGAGATCCGCGAGCTGGCGTTGCTCCGCGCCGGGACGCACCCGGTCGAGATCCTCGACGCGGACCAGGAACCGACGGTTGGTCGACCGCGCGAACAACCACGCCAGGACGGCGGTGCGCAGATTGCCCAAGTGCAGGTCGCCGGAGGGACTCGGTGCGAAGCGACCCGCTCCTGCTTCGTCCTCGTCCGAAAGTGACACCCGTGCACTCTATCGAGCGACCCCCAGGAGTACCGCTCGCTGGGCGTGCACGACCTCCCGGATCGCCGTGACCGCGGCCGCGACCTCCGGCTGCCGCAGCGTCTCCGAGCGTGCGACGAGCCAGTAGGCCAGACGCGCCTCGACCTCGCCGGGCAGGACCCGGACGAGATCGGGGTGCCGATCGGCCATGAAGCACGGCAGCAGACCGAGTCCTCCGGCGGCGCGGGTCGCTTCGACGTGCACGAACACGTTCGTCGAGCTGATCGAATCCTGCATGTCGGGGGCGATGCGCCGCGCGACGTCGAGATCGTCGACCTGCAGCATCGAATCGATGAAGTACACGAGGGTGTGCTCACGCAGGTCGCGGACCGACGTCGGGGAACCGTGCGTGGCGAGATAATCGCGCGAGGCATACAGGCCCAGGTTGTAGTCGGCGAGACGGTGCGCTTCGGCCCGATGCACCTGCGGGCGTCCCACGACCACCTCGATGTCCATGCCGGACCGCTGCTGTGAGGCGCGACGGGTGGTCGCGACGATCTCGACGGAGATACCCGGATGGCGTTGCCGCACGAGCGCGCCGGCCGGGGCGGCGATGTGGGCGCTGAAGCCGTCGGTGGCGGAAATACGCACGACGCCCTCGAGGCGGCGCTCACCCCGGGGGTTCCGCAGACTTCCGACCGCGGCCTCGATGCGTTCGGCGGCCTCGAGCGCCTCGCGACCGCGGTCGGTCAGTTCCCATCCCGCCGCCGACCGCGTGAGCACGCGACCGCCGAGGCTGCGCTCGAGCGCGGCGATCCGCCGGGAGATCGTGGTGTGGTTGACGCCCAGGTCGTCGGCGGCGCTGGTGAACCTGCCACTGCGCCCGACGGCGAGCAGGACGAGGAGGTCATCGGCCGAGGGCACGCTCATGTGTGCAGTTTTGCAGATCGCATCTGCGAATCGCGTCATTGTGGATGCAAATGTGCGTACCGATACTCGGCATATGTGTTTGGAAGTGTTCCCCGTCACACAGCGTCCCGGGAGGGTGCAGGCATGAGCGTCGAACAGGCACGAACGGATGGACCGGAGAGTTCACCGTCGGCATTGCGCAGGGTCGTCGGTGCGTCCATGGCGGGCACCGTCGTCGAGTGGTACGAGTTCTTCCTCTACGGCACCGCCGCGACCCTCGTCTTCGCCAAAGTCTTCTTCCCCGACGGCGGCAACGAACTCGACGCGATCATCGCGGCGTTCGTCACCTACGCCGTGGGCTTCGTCGCCCGGCCGCTCGGTGGGATCGTCTTCGGCCACTTCGGTGACCGGTTCGGACGCAAGCAGCTGCTGCAGACCAGCATCATCATGGTCGGCGTCGCGACCTTCCTGATGGGCTGCCTGCCGACCTTCGGTGCCATCGGGTACTGGGCGCCGGCACTGCTCGTGACGCTCCGGTTCATCCAGGGCTTCGCGGTCGGCGGCGAGTGGGGCGGCGCGGTACTGCTGGTCGCCGAACACAGCCCCGATCGCTCGCGCGGATTCTGGTCGTCGTGGCCGCAGGCCGGTGTGCCGATGGGCAATCTCCTCGCGACGATCGTCCTGCTCGTCCTCACCACCACGTTGCCCGAATCGGCCTTCCTGTCGTGGGGCTGGCGAGTCGCGTTCTGGCTCTCGGCCGTCATCGTGCTGATCGGCTACTACATCCGCACCAAGGTCACCGACGCCCCGATCTTCCTCGAGGCGCAGCAGGAGGCCGACAAGCTGAAGGAGACGTCGTTCAACGTCTTCGAGGTGCTCGAGCGCTACCCGCGCGGCGTGTTCACGGCCATGGGCCTGCGGTTCGCCGAGAACGTCATGTACTACCTCGTCGTCACCTTCTCGATCACCTATTTGAAGATCGTCGTCGGTGCCGACACCAGCCACATCCTGTGGTGGATGCTCGCCGCACACGCCGTGCACTTCGTGATCATCCCGATGGTCGGACGACTGTCGGACACGCTGGGACGCCGTCCCGTCTACATGATCGGTGCCGTCACCGCCGGTGCCTGGGGCTTCCTCGCCTTCCCGATGATGGACACCGGCAACAGTGCGTGGATCATCTCGGCGATCGTCATCGGACTCGTCTTCCACTCGTTCATGTATGCGGGGCAGCCGGCGATCATGGCGGAGATGTTCCCGACCCGCATGCGCTACTCGGGCGTCTCCCTCGGCTACCAGGTCACCTCGATCGTCGCAGGGTCGCTCGCCCCGATCATCGCCGCGAGTCTGCTCAGCCGCTTCGAGTCGTCGGTCCCGATCTCCTTCTATCTGCTCGGCTCGTCGCTGATCACGATCGTCGCGGTGATCGTGGCCCGGGAGACGAAGGGCATCTCGCTGCGCGACATCGACGCCGCGGACGCGGAAACGGTCGCCCAGAAGAAGGCCGCCGAGAACGCCAGGATCTCGGCATGAGGGCCCGCACCGCACTCGTGACCGGTGGTGTCGGCGGGATCGGGGCGGCCTGCGCTCGCGCCCTCGCCCGGCAGGGAGTCCGCGTGACCGTCGCCGACGTCGACGAGGTCGCCGCGAAGACGCTCGCCCACGAGATCGGGGGAGAGGCGTGGGGTGTCGACCTGCTCGACACCGACGGCCTCGACGGTCTCCGCCTCGACGTCGACATCCTCGTCAACAACGCCGGCATCCAGGTGGTGCGGCCGGTGGAGGACTTCGCCCTCGCCGACTTCCGCCGCATCCAGACGCTCATGGTCGAGGCGCCCTTCCTGCTCGTGAAGGCCGCGCTGCCCGGCATGTACGAGCGGGGCTTCGGCCGGATCGTGAACATCTCGTCGGTCCACGGGCTGCGGGCGTCGGCGTTCAAGGCCGGGTACGTCACCGCCAAGCACGGCCTCGAGGGGTTCTCCAAGGTCGTCGCGCTCGAAGGCGGTCCCCGTGGCGTGACGAGCAACTGCGTCAATCCGGGTTACGTCCGCACCCCGCTGGTGGAGAAGCAGATCTCGGAACAGGCCCGCGCGCACGACATCCCGGAGGATCGCGTGCTCTCGGATGTGTTGCTCACCGATCAGGCGGTGACCCGGCTGGTCGAGCCGGAGGAGGTGGCCTCGCTCGTGTCGTGGCTGGCCTCCGACGAAGCCGGGATGGTCACCGGCGCGTCGTACACGATGGACGGCGGCTGGTCGGCCCACTGACAGGACGGTCCGACTGCAATCACCGACCCGCGTCCCGGATTCCGGGGCGCGGGTCAGTGCGCGTCGGCGCCGTCGAGGACGAGCTGGACCTGGGCGTGCAGAGCGTGGGTCAGATACTCGCGCGGGTAGAGCTCGGGGCTCGCCGCCGCGTCGAGTGCGAGCCCGTTCGCGGCCGAGAGCAGCAGAGCGGCCCGGGTCTCCGGGTCGGGTGTACCGGCGCGGATCAATACGCGCGCTATGCCCGTGCGGATCGTGAACAGGGTGGCGGTGCGGATGGCGCTCAGCGTGGGGGAGGTGACCGCCCGCACGGCGAACGCCGACATCACGTGCACCTCGCTGCCACGTTCCTCGTCGAGGGGGAGCAGCTGGCTGAGCGCGGAGAACAGGGTGCGCGCCGGATCGATGTCGGGATCGACGTTCGTCAGCCGGTTCAGCACCCGGTCCGAGAGCGTGCGGAACGAGTACGCGAGCATCTCGTCCTTGGTTGGGAAATGGTGCTGCACCGCCCCGATCGAGACCCCTGCCTCGTTGGCCACCTCCCGCACACTCGCCGCGTCGAGACCGTTGCGTGCGGCCACGTCGAGCAGGGCCGCAGCAAGCCTGGTGGGGCTGGTGGTGATGTAGGGGCGCGTGCGCATGGGGAGCACCGTAGCCGAGCTCTCCACCATACGAACGTACGGGGAGGCGGGAATCACGCCCCGTCGGTGAGCTCGCGATCTGAGAGGAAACGGACCGACACCGTCAGCGCGGCTGCGAACGCCGCTGCGATCCACAGGGCGTGCAGCCCCAGCACCCGGTGGGCGAGCGCGCCGAGAACGGCGCCCGTCACCAGGCCGCCCCACAGGCCCAGATAGGGCAGCCAGCTCCAGCGCGGACCACCGAAGAACGCCGCCGCGATCCGCTGCCCGATCTTGACCAGCGCACCCGTCATGTAGGTCAGGGCGACGGTCGTCTCCCCGAGCCGCCGGAACACCGAGTTCTCCGTTCCCATGGCCAAGGTCATCGCGATCACGGCGACCGGCGTCCAGTCCACGAAGACGGCCGCGGCGGCGATCGTCAGCAACACGGTCACCGTCGCGAGGACGGCGGTCTTGCGGGTCCGCCGGTCTCGGTCGGTCAGTTCCGCTACCACGCTGCCGAGAATCACTCCGAGCACAAACAGCGCGAGCACACCGCCGATGAGCGCCACCGTCTGCCACGCACCGTCGGCCGTGCCGACCGCGAAGCGCGTGGAGTTGCCGCTCATGAACGACACGAACACACCGCCCAGGGTGATGAACCCGAGGGCATCGATGAACCCTGCGAGAGAGGACAGCGCGATCGCGAGTCCCTGCAACTGCCTGCCGTAACCGACCACCAGACGATAGTAGGAACCGTTCCCTCCGGGATGCCGACCACGTCGGCTCCCGGATGCTTACGTGGTGTAACGACCGGGCGTCGTGGGCGCGATGGACAAGGGGAGCCGTCCGGCGCCGTCGTTCTCAGGAGTTCCCTCGATGTCCTTGCCCCGCTTGTCGTCCCGGCTGTCCCTGCTCGTCGTCGCGACGGTCGCGGGTCTGACCCTCACCGGTTGTGATTCGACCACCGAGGACACTTCCGTCGCTCCGGCGGCGACTTCCGAACAGTCCCCGGTGCCGAGCTCCGAAACCCCCACGACGACACCGTCCCCCACCACGACGCGCTCCACCTCGACGACCGCACCGAACCCGGCAGCGTCGGCGGATTCGTCGGAGGCCCTGGCCCGGCTGGCGACCCTGCCGATCAAGGGGCGCGCGCCCAAGACCGGGTACAGCCGCGACCTGTTCGGCCAGGCGTGGAGCGATGACGTGTCGGTGGAGTTCGGGGGCAACGGCTGCGACACCCGCAACGACATCCTGCGACGCGACCTCGTCGATATCGTCTACCGGCCCGGTACCCGCGACTGCGTCGTCGCGTCGGGAACCCTGAACGACTTGTACACCGGTACGACGATCGCGTTCACCCGCGGGCAGGACACCTCGACCGCGGTGCAGATCGACCATGTCGTCGCGTTGTCGGACGCGTGGCAGAAGGGCGCGCAGCAACTCGACGCGGGCACCCGGGCCGATTTCGCCAACGACCCGCGCAACCTCCAGGCCGTGGACGGGCCGACCAACCAGCAGAAGAGCGACGGCGACGCCGCCACCTGGCTGCCGCCGAACCGCGCGTACCGCTGCACGTATGTCGCGCGGCAGATCGAGGTCAAGGCGATCTACGGCCTGTGGGTGACGCAGGCCGAGCACGACGCGATGGCGCGGGTCCTCACCGAATGCGGAGGTGGGGCTCCCGCAGCTGCACCCGCGCCCACCACGACGACGCGCCAGGCGCCCGCACCTGCGCCGGCACCCTCGCCGGCTCCTGCACCTGCACCTGCACCTGCGCCCGCCCCCGCCGAGCCGGCCCCTGCTCCGGCGGAGGTGTATTACAAGAACTGCGCGGCGGCCCGGGCCGCGGGAGCCGCACCGCTGTATGTGGGAGAGCCCGGCTACCGGCCGAAGATGGACGGTGACGGGGACGGCGTCGCCTGCGAGTAGCACACACCGCCGTGATCTCTCGGTCAGCTGAAGCGGTGGGTGAGATTGCGGCGCATGCGGTGCAGCTCGCGGAGCTGGGCGCCCAGCCGCTCGACCTCGGCGTCGAACCGGCGCGCCCGGTCCACGGCCCCCACCCGGTGTTCGGCGAGGGCCTTCTGTTCGGTCTTCTCGATGGCTGCGGACACCTCGTCGATCTCCCGGTCCAGCATCTCCACCCAGACCGAAGCCTGCTCGTGGTCGGCGTCGCCGCCGAGCGGGAAATTGTCGTCCGCGGTCACGAGACGCATCGTGCCCGAGATCGGCCCGGTACGCGAACAGGGGGACCGGAAAAGCAGAAACCCCGTGGGACGCTGTGCGCCCCACGGGGTTCCGTGGCGGAGGATAGGGGATTTGAACCCCTGAGGGCGTTAACCCAACCCGCGTTCCAGGCGAGCGCCATAGGCCACTAGGCGAATCCTCCGTGGGGAAGCATACCGAATGGAGACCCCAACTTGCCAAACGGGCACGTCGCACCCTGATTCCAGGGGTGCTGCGGGGGCGGGTTCGCCGCCGGGGCGCTCGTTCCTCTACACTTGCCGATGGATCCCGCGCGGCGCGCATCCTGTGAACTCCCCCAGGGCCGGAAGGCAGCAAGGGTCAACGGGCTCTGCCGGGTGCGCGGGGTCCTCTTAATTTCCGCCGATGCCCGTGTCACCGTGCACGGTGAAAGGTCCCTCCGCATGCCTACGCAGACCCAGTACGGGTTGATGAGCCATGAGGAACTCGTTGCAGAGCACGAGCGCCAGTCCGCCAACTACGAACGGTTGAAGTCGGAGAAGCTGACGCTGGACCTGACCCGCGGCAAGCCCTCGCCCGAGCAGCTCGACCTCTCCGCGGAGTTGCTGTCGCTGCCGGGTGCCGACGACTTCCGCGACGGCAGCGGCACCGACACCCGCAACTACGGCGGCCTCACCGGCCTGCCCGAGCTGCGCGCGATCTTCGCCGAGCTGCTGAACATCCCGGTCGAGAACCTCGTCGCAGGAAATAACGCGAGCCTCGAGATCATGCACGATCTCGTCGTCTGGTCGTTGCTGCACGGCACCGTCGACTCGCCGCGCCCGTGGTCGCAGGAGTCGGTCGTCAAGTTCCTGTGTCCGGCGCCCGGCTACGACCGGCACTTCGCGATCACCGAGTCGCTCGGCATCGAGATGATCCCCGTGCCGCTGCGCGAGGACGGCCCCGACGTGCGGTTCATCGCCGATCTCGTCGCGAACGACCCGCAGATCAAGGGCATGTGGGCTGTGCCGACCTACTCGAACCCCACCGGCGCGGTGTACTCCGAGGAGGTCGCCCGCGAGTTGGTGTCGATACCGACGGCCGCTCCCGACTTCCGCATCTTCTGGGACAATGCCTACGCGGTGCACCCGCTCACCGAGCACCTCGCGCCCGCGATCGACATCCTCGGTCTGGCCGCGCAGGCCGGTCACCCGAACCGCGTGTTCGCGCTGGCGTCCACCTCGAAGATCACCTTCGCCGGTTCGGGCGTGAGCTTCTTCGGCAGCTCCACCGAGAACCTCACCTGGTACCAGAAGTACCTGGGCATCAAGACCATCGGTCCCGACAAGGTCAACCAGCTGCGTCACCTGCGCTTCTTCCGCGACGCCGACGGTGTGCGTGCCCACATGGCCACGCACCGCGAGATCCTTGCGCCGAAGTTCGCGCTCGTGCGCCGCATCCTCGAGGAGCGTCTCGGCACGTCGAAGGTCGCGTCGTGGACCGAGCCCGAGGGCGGCTACTTCATCAGCCTCGATGTCGTCGAGGGCACGGCGGCCCGCGTCATCGCCCTGGCGAAGGAGGCGGGTATCGCGCTGACGGGTGCCGGTTCGGCGTTCCCGTACAAGAAGGACCCCGAGGACAAGAACATCCGCCTCGCACCGAGCTTCCCTTCGCTCGGTGAGCTCGAGAAGGCCATGGACGGTGTCGCGACCTGCGTGCTGCTGGCCGCAGCGGAGAAGGCGCTCGCCGACAAGTAGTGCGTGGGTAGGTACGCAACGCGAGGACGAGGCTCGCAACATCGGCAGTCACTGCCGGCGTTGCGAGCCTCGATTCTTTGTTGCGTACCTCCGTCGACAAGAATCTGCACTCCGGGTGTGAGTTTGTTCCCAGCCTGTGGATAAAGTTGTGCACAACACGTGGACGGGCGGTGGACAACTCGGATCGGCCCTGGTCGGGGCATTCTCGGTGCTCGCCGTCACCGCGACTTGCTTTCCCCTACCGACCTGACATACTCGCTGGTCAGGGTCGCCGCATACCGTGCGGCGGGTTCGGAAGTGGTGAGTGTGATGGAAAACCGCGCTCTCGTGAATTCCGGAGTCGGCGTATCGGCCGTCGGATCTGTCACGGGGTGTCTCGGTGTACTGAAGGTGTTCCTACTGGCGCTCGACATCGAGGCGGCGCCCGAGACGCCCCCGCGGGTCCCACCCGTCGAGAAGGTGGAGCCCTTCCTGCCGGCACGCATCGCCGAGCAGCCCGAGACGGACCACGGTGTGCGTCCGCCGTGCCTGCTCGCGTTCCGGCACGTCGTCGACCCGACACGACCGGAGATCTCGTTCGGTGCGTCGACGGGGTCGCTGCGTGAGGCGCCGGACACAACCCGACCGTATGTGGGACACCCCGCGACGTGCGTGTCGCTGTGGGACGTCCCCGGCCACGGTCTCGTCCTGGCGTTGGAATCGCTGTCGGACCACGGGTCGCCGCTCGTCGACTGGCGCAGCGACCCGCTGCAGGACCGCGACGGCGCCGGTCTGCGCCCGGTGCTCGGCGAGTTCCTCGCGCCCTTCGAACTGACCGCCGACGCCTGCCTGAACGACGTGTTTCCCGGACTGAACAGGCGGTTGTGTGCGCCGACGACCTATCAGCCCCTGCACGAACTCGTCGTCCACCGCCACCGGGGAGTCGGCGATCGCGAGGTCGCCGAGGGCATGGTCGTGGAAGTGGTCTCGAGCGGCGGCGAACGCGTCCGCTCGCTCGTCGACGGCCCGCGCATCGGACCGGAGGCCCGCACGGCGGCACGGTCCTGGGGTGTGTTGTGGAAGTGGGACCGGGTTCCGCTGGTGGACCGGCCCGTGCAGCCGGGAGCCACCATCGCCGTGCGGGAGGACTCCGGTGCGGTGCTGTTCGACCTCGAGGCCACCGCTCTCGGCAGCGACTATGTCGGGCACGGCACCCGCGAGATGATCTACGGGCTCATCCCGTGGGTGGCGGTGCGGGCCCGGGCCTCCGCCGACTACTGGACGACCATGGAGCATCTGCGCCACCCCGACGGGCTCGGCGGCGATCGGCTGGCCACGGTCCTCGACGACATCGCGATCATGCAGGCGCGCCGGATGGAACGGGCCCTGCTGCGCAAGGAATCGATCCACGACGACCGGTTCCACTCGTGGACGCAACCCACCCAGCTGCGAGCACTCATGGCCGGCCGGGTCGCCGACGAGTTGGCCGAACTCGACGCGGAACTGTCCGAGGCCGTGGACATCGTCGAGCACGCCCTGCTGCGCAGTGCCGAGTTGCGCGGTGCGAGGCATACCCGCTTGGCCAAGGGCTGGTCCGCGGCGGCGTCGGTCATCGCCGTCGTGGCGTTGTTCGCCGCCCTGGCCGCCGTTCCGGACACCTCGCAACCGACGCTGTTCCCGCACTGGCTGCATGCTCTGACCACGTCGATCGCGCTCACCCTGGGCATCGTGATCGCGGTGGTCGTGTGGCGCCGCCCCTGACGCGCAGGGCATGATCGTCTGCATGTCCTCGACGCTGAACCTGGTCGGAGATCCCGACGCCGACGCACTGCTGGCCGAGAACCCGCTGGCGCTTCTCATCGGCATGCTGCTCGACCAGCAGGTGGCGATGGAGGTCGCGTTCGCGGGACCGAAGAAGCTCGCCGACCGTCTCGGCGGTCTCGACGTGTACCGCATCGCGTCGGCCGACCCCGACGAGTTCGTCGCGGTGTGCGCGCAGCAACCGGCCGTCCACCGGTTCCCCAAGTCGATGGGACAGCGGATCCAGGCGCTGTGCGCGGCGATCGTCGAGGACTACGACGGCGACGCCTCCGCACTGTGGACGTCCGGCGACCCGGACGGCAAGGAAGTGCTGCGGCGGCTGAAGAAGCTGCCGGGCTACGGCGACCAGAAGGCACGTATCTTCCTGGCGCTGCTCGGCAAGCAGATGGGTGTGCGGCCCGAGGGATGGCGCGAGGCCGCCGGCGACTATGGGCACGAGGATGCGCGCCGGTCGATCGCCGACGTCGTCGACGAGCAGTCGCTGCGCGAGGTGCGCGAGTTCAAGAAGTCGATGAAGGTAGCGAAGAAGTCATGAGACGCGTCGCAGCGGTGTGCGGCGCCGCCGTCGCCTTCGCCGGGGGAACCGTGGGCGTGGCCTCGGCCGGCGGGGGAGACGACCGGGTCGTCCTCCGGCCCGGCGACGGGATCGTGTTCTCCGCGGAGCCGACACCGGGTTGGTGTTCGGTGGCGGCGGTCGGGCACGACGACGCGGGTCGGCTCGTCGCGATCACGGCGGGGCACTGCTATCAGACGGGATCGTCGCCCGTCTGGAAGGTCGAGGAGCAGCACCGCGGGCCGATCGGAACCGAAACGGACGTCGCGAGTACGGGTTCGGTCGATCAGCTGGGATTTCCCACCGACGAGATCGCCGACTACGCGGTGGTCCTGCTCGACGAGACCCGCGTGCGGGGATCGAACACGTCGGTGCCCAACGACCGGGGAGAGCGAGTCGTGCTCGAATCGGTCGCGGCGTTCGGCGAAGGCGAGCTGCCGGCCGGAACACATTGCGCGGCAGGGCGGAGCACGTCGGTGGCCTGCGCGACCGGCGATGTGCGGGTGGACGGGAACCTGATGTCCTCGCCGCTGCTCATGCGACCGGGCGATTCCGGCGGGCCGCTCGTGCGTACCGAGACGGGCGAATGGATGGGACTGTCGGTGGGTTACCGGTTCCCGCAGACCGCGGTCTCCGACGACCGGCAGGTTCCCGACACGAGGTTCGCCGCCTACCAGCGGGCCGACCGGATCCTCGCCGAGATCGACGCGCGCGACGGGATCGGCTCGGGGTTCCGTCTCGTCGACACCCCCTGACCGATCCCGTCCGCGTTACCGTCAGAGCTTCTCGAAACGTGGAATCAGGTGTTCGGCAACGTTTTTCGCCTCGTCGATGAGCGGCCATCCGGCGAGGATGAGGGAGGTCGGTCCGGTCGCGTCGCGCAGGGTGCGCACATGGCCGGTGATCTCGTCCGGGTCGCCGACGTAGTAGACGGCCGACGATCCCGTGGCGAAGATGTCCAGCGGTGACCACGCGGTGATGCCCGCGTAGAGGCCGTCGCCGAGATACAGGTCCTCGGGTTCGGGCAGCTTGCCGGCGTTGATGGTGTCGACCCAGCCCTGCCGCTGCGCGTCGCGCGCGGTGAAGGTCTTCAGATCCTGCTTGCCGTGCGTGCGGCGGCGCACCGCCCGGTCGAGCACGTCCTGGATCTGCTCGATGCCGGCCTTCTCGAACAGCGACCGGAACCGCTCGATCGCTTCGTCCCGGCTCGGGCGCACGATCACACCGGACAGTGCGCCGAAGTCGGTGTACTCGCGTCCCTCCGCAGCAGCGGATTCGCGGGCAGCGGTGAACTTCTGCGTGACGAACGAGGTCTCACGCAGCATGATCAGATAGGCGTCGAGGATCTTGCCGGCGTTCTGCAGGCCGGCGGGGGAGTCGCCCGTGCCCCACAGTGGCACCGAACGGTCGGCCGGCGCGTCGATACGCAACGGGGTGTTCGGGAAGTTCGACTCGGTGCCCTCGGCGTAGATCCGGCGGAATTCGTCCCAGTACTTCTCGCCGAGCTCGTACCGCCGGTCGTGCTCGACGTTCATGTCGTACTTGGTGAGGATGTTCTCCCGGCCGTTGACCGAGTTGATCATCAGGCGGCCACCGCTGAACGCGTCGAAGGTCAGGGCCTTCTCGGCGAGCAGTCGCGCGGGCATCATGTTCGCGTAGATCGCGACGAGGAACTTCATCCGGCTGGTGTGCGCCGCAGCCCAGGTCGCCGAGATGAAGGGGTCGTTCGGCCAGGTCGCGACGAGCGCACCTTCGAAGCCGCCGTCGTCGATGGTCTTCGCGAGTTCGATCTGCCGCTGCCCGTCCACCGGGTACAACCCGCCGGGGCTCCAGGGGTAGTCGCCGTCGGCCTGGGTGAGATACCAGAAGGTCTTGATGGGCATTACTTCGTGTCCTTCGAGGGGAGTTCGAACGGTTCGACGCGGGCGCGGGCGCGCAGCGTGCCGGCGTCCACGGCGAACAGGGCGTCGAGGTAGGCGACGGCGAAGGAGCCGGGGCCGGTGGAGTTCTCCTCGGCGATCTCGGACGCCACGGCGACGTGCGTGTGGGCGGCCGCGAGGCCGACGAGAGGGGTCTCCGCGACCGCGAGATAGGCCGCGACGAGTCCACCGAGGGAGCATCCGGTGGAGGTCACGCGCGGCAACATGGCGCTGCCACCGGCGATGCGCAATCCGACGATCCCGCCGTCGCGGTCGCGGGCGACGAGGTAGTCGACGGGACCGGAGGCCGACACGGCGTCCGCGCGGTCGAGCAGCGCGAGCGCGGCAGGCACGGCAGCAGCGGCCTCGTCGGCGCTGTCGACGCCGCGCGTGTCACCGCCCAGACCGGCCAGCGCGATGATCTCGGAGGCGTTGCCGCGGATCGCGGTGGGACGGAACTTCAGCAGGTCGGCGGCGAGAGAGGTGCGCCACGCCAGTCCGCCCACGCCCACGGGATCGAGGACCCACGGGGTGCCGGCGTCGTGCGCGGCCTCGGCCGCGCGGGTGAAGGCCACCGAGGTCTCGTCGAAGGGCGTGCCGAGGTTGACGAGCACTCCACCGGCGATGCGCGCGAAATCGCCTGCCTCGTGGGCGTTGTCGATGTGCGCGTTACTGGCGCCTGCGGCGAGCAGCACGTTGGTGAGGAAGTTGGCCGAGACGATGTTGGTCAGCGAGTGCACCAGCGGCGTCTGCGCGCGCAGGGCGTCGAGGGTGACGGCGAGATCATCGACGGTGGGGGTCGTGGTCACGGGAGATCCTGTCGGGAGGAGGGGAGGGGACGAAGCGGGTCAGGATCGCGGACATCGCATCATGCGTCGCCCTTCCCTTCTCCGAGTGTCCGCATGGGGAGTGCGGGGTCGGCGGTCCACTCCTTGAGGGATCCGTCGTAGACGGCGATGTCGTCGTGGCCCGTCCGGACCAGTGCGAGCGCCACCAGGCAGGCCGAGACGCCGCCACCGCAGTAGAGGATCAGGGGCCGGGAGGTATCGGCGAGGGCCTGCTCGGCCAGCTCGGCGATCCGATCGGTGCTCCGCAGGACGCCGTCGGCGAGCAGGCTCTTGGCCGGCAGGTTCCGGCTCCCGCCGATGTGCCCGCGGCGCGCGTAACGAGTGGTGGCGGTGCCTGCGAACTGCTCGGCGTCGAGCGCACAGACGAGGGTGCCCGGTGCGTCACCGGACACCACGGCGAGCACGTCGTCGCGATCGCGCCACAGGCCGTGGTCGGGCAGCCCGGTCCGGGATGTGATGGCAGTGCGCTCGGCGGCGTCGCCGGTTTCCACGGGCAGGTCGAGTGCGGTCCAACGGGCGAAGCCGCCGTCGAGGACGCGGGCGGAGACACCGATGTTGCGCAGCATCCACCACAACCGGGACGCCCAGGTCATGCCGCCGTCGTCGTAGATCACGAGGTCGGTGTCGGGGGTCACACCGAGTTCGGCCAGGGCGGCCGCGAGGTCGTCCGGGGCGGGGCGGGAGAAATGCAGGTCGGTGCCGGGGGCGCTGAATCCGCCGAGCAGGTCGGCGTGCACGGAGCCCGGGATGTGCGCGGCGCGCCAGGTCGCGTAGCCGGATTCCGGACGGTAGTCGCCGTCGAAACGGGGCTTCGGAAAGGTGACCGTGGCGTGCAGGGCCGTGTGGGCGCCGGGGTCGCTCGCGAGCTCTTCGGCGCTGATCAGCACCTGTTCGTCCCGGAAAGCCGCCTCGGTCACGCGTTGGGTCCTCTCGTCGTGTTCGAGGAGCGACGCTAAACGACGAATAACGTATACGCAAGTATTCGTAAGTCCACGGTGGCATAATCGGCGCACGTAAACGGCATGCCTACGGAGGGTGTAGATGACCGAGCAGGACGCGACGGCCGAGCTGGAGAGCTCTCTTCTCGTCGAATCGCCCACCGGGCGCGACGACCAGACCTCCAAGCAGTACCTGCGCCTGCGCTCGGACATCCTCGCGGGGAAGTTCCCACGCGGCGCCGCTCTGCACGAGACCCAGCTCAGCGAGACCTACGGGGCGTCCCGCACCCCCATCCGCGAGGCGCTCAACTGGCTCGCGCACGACGGTCTGCTCGAACGGGCCAGTCGCGGCTTCCGGGTGCGTTCGGGCACCCCCGAGGACGTCATCGAGATCTATGCGGCGCGCGTCGCGCTCGAATCCGAGGCGGCCGGCGCCGCGGCGATCCGGCACACCGATCTCGACATGGCCCGGCTCGAGCGACTGCACGATTCGTGCTGCTCAGCCACCGACGACGGCGCGGTGCGCATCGGGAACTTCCGGTTCCACGAGGCGCTGTGGCAGGCCGCGCACAACACGACGATCACGACATTGCTCGTGCGTCTGACCACCCAGCTGCGGATCTACGACTCCGGGCCGCCGTCCAACTACGGCGAGCCCGATCTGCTCAACCGGGAGCACGCGCAGATCCTCGACGCCTTGCGGGCGCGGAACGAGTCCGCGGCCCGCGAACACATGCGTGCTCATCTCGAGCGCAGCCGCGAGCAGCGCATCCGCCTCTTCGCCCGCGGCTGAGCCTTCACTCCTGATCGGACGTGTCGATGTCGCCGGCGAGGATCCGGTACAGCGACTTCTTGGCTCCGGTGAGGACCGCGTGTGCCGCGGCGACCTCGGCGTCGGAACCGCCCATCGCGACCGACCGCGTCGCGACCTGCAGTTCGCGCAGTGCGAGTCGCAGGTCGGGGGCGTCGGAATCGGGATCGTGAGCGGCGAAGGGGTCGAGGAGCTCGTTTTCCGGATCGTCGATGTACGTGCGGCCCGCATCCGTCAGTGAGACGAGCTTGCGTCCGCCCTCCTTCTCGACGGTGACGAGTCCTTCGTCCTCGAGCTGGGAGATCGTCGGGTAGATCGCGCCGGGGCTGGGGCGCCATGCGCCGCCTGTCCGTTCGGCGATCGCTTCCATGAGCTGGTAGCCGTGCATCGGTTCGGTGCCGAGCAGGCGCAGCACGGCCGCGCGGACGTCGCCTCGCTGTGCTCGGCCGCGTCGTCCTCCTCGCGGGCCGCCGTGTCCCCGTCCGCCGCCACCGCGGTGCGGCCGGAAGCCGGGTTCGTCGTGCGGGTGGTGTCCGCGACGGCGGGGGCCGTCGGCGCGGAACGGGCCGCCGGGAAGATTTCGATCGTGCATGGCGCGGCGACGGCCGCGGGGATGTTCGTGGGTTAGCATCTGTGCGTCTCCTTCTATGTCGATACGGTCACGATAGATCTCGATATATCGTTAACGCAACAGTGGTCTCGGCCACAGATGTCAACGGACCGACCTCCGTGCATGTCGGGAGCCGCCGGTACGCTCGGCGCGTGGCTCTGTACCGGAAGTATCGACCTGCGACCTTCGCGGAGGTGGTGGGGCAGGAGCACGTCACCGTGCCCCTCAGCACGGCGCTCGACACGGGCCGCATCAACCACGCCTACCTGTTCTCGGGTCCTCGTGGATGCGGCAAGACGTCCTCGGCGCGCATCCTCGCCCGCTCGCTCAACTGCGAGACCGGCCCCACGTCCACTCCGTGCGGAACGTGCCGGTCGTGCGTGTCGCTCGGCCCGGGCGGTGGAGGCAACCTCGACGTCACCGAACTCGACGCCGCGAGCCACGGCGGTGTCGACGACACCCGCGAACTCCGCGACCGCGCGTTCTACGCTCCAGCCGAATCGCGCTACCGCATCTTCATCATCGACGAGGCGCACATGGTCACCACGCAGGGCTTCAACGCCCTGCTCAAGATCGTGGAGGAGCCGCCGGAGCACCTCATCTTCGTCTTCGCGACCACCGAGCCCGAGAAGGTGCTGCCCACCATCCGGTCGCGCACGCATCACTATCCCTTCCGGCTCCTCGCTCCCACGGCGATGCGGGGTCTGCTCGAGCAGATCTGTGGCCAGGAGAACGTGCCGGTCGAGGACGCGGTCTATCCGCTGGTCATCCGTGCCGGCGGTGGATCCCCCCGCGACTCGCTGTCGGTGATGGACCAGCTCCTCGCCGGTGCCGGCCCCGAGGGCGTCACCTACGAGCGCGCCCTGTCGCTGCTCGGCGTCACCGACGTCGCTCTCATCGACGAGGCCGTCGATTCGCTCGCGGCCGGCGACGGCGCGGCGCTGTTCGGCACCGTCGAGAAGGTCATGGACGCCGGGCACGACCCGCGTCGCTTCGCCGTCGATCTTCTCGAACGGCTCCGCGATCTCATCCTCATGAAGTCCGTCCCCGACGCCGCCGAGCGCGGACTCGTCGACGCACCCGGCGACGTCCTCGAGCGGATGCGCGACGAAGCGACCCGCCTGGGCCCGGCCACCCTCACCCGCTACGCCGAGATCGTGCACGCCGGGCTCGGCGAGATGCGCGGTGCGACGTCGCCGCGTCTGCTGCTCGAGGTGATGTGCGCGCGCATGCTGCTCCCCGCGGCGTCCGACGCGGAAACCGCTGTCCTGCAACGCCTCGAACGACTCGAGCAGGGCATCGTCGCAGCCCCGGCGGGAGGTGTCGCGCCGAAGCCGGTGGCAGTACCCGCCGCGCCTGCCGCACCGCCCATCTCGCCCGACGAACCCGCGGCACGTTTCCAGCGTCCCTCCCAGCGCCGGGCAGCGGAGGCGGCGCCTGCCGCACCGTCCAACGAGACTGCTCAGCCCCGCGAGACTGCTCAGCCCCGCGAGACTGCTCAGCCCCGCGAGACTGCTCAGCCCCGCGAGACTGCTCAGCCGCAGCCGGAAGCTGCCCAGCAACCCCCTGCCCAGCAGGCACCGGTGCAGCCCGAACCGGCCCAGCCGGCACCTGCCCCGACACCGCCTCCCGCCGCCGCGCAACCTCCCGTCGTCCCGGAGGCTCCACAGCCGCAGAGTGTGCCCGACGAGGTTGCCGCGCAGGAGGTTCCGCCGCCCGCCCCCGAGGAGCCGGTTGCTCCCGAACCCGAGCCCGAACCCGCCCGCGCGGCAGGCGGTCCCGACGCAGCCCAGATGCGGGGCGTGTGGTCGGAGGTGCGCGCGAAGGTCCGCGAACGCAGCCGCACCGTCGAGGTGATGCTCTCGGGCGCCACCGTCCGATCGGTCGACGGCACCCGCGTCGTGCTCGTGCACGACTCCGCTCCGCTCGCGAAGCGACTCGCCGACGCGCGCAACGCCACGGTCATCGCCGATGCGCTGAAGGCGGTCTTCGGTGGAGAGTTCGAGGTCACCTGCGTCCACGGATCCGCTGCTGCGGAGGCGCCTGCCAGAACCCCGGCACCCGAAAAGAATTCGCGTCCGGCGGGTCAACCGCGTTTCTCCCGGCCGAGCCAGGCGAAGAATGCCGCGCCGCCCGCACCCGCCGAAGCCCCCGCCGCGCCGCAGCGACCGGCGACCGCACCGTCGGCTGCCCCGACGTTCACGCGTCCGTCCGTGGAGAGCGTCGACGACATCCCGCCGCCCGAAGCCCCCGACCTTCCCGACGACCCGGGCCCCGGCTACGACGCGCCGCCGCCCGACCCGTCGCAGATGACGGAGGCGGACGTCGAGGAGATGTTCGCCGAGGCCGCCACGCCCGGCGACCCGTCGACGCGCCGCGATCCTGAAGAAGTCGCGATCGAGCTGCTCAAGGACGTGCTGGGAGCGAAACCGCTCGACGAGAAGTAGTCGTACCGGGCCTGGAGTGGCCGACGAACGGTGTCAGGTCTGCAGATTGTCTCCGTCGGTGCGGTCCGTCGTGAGCTCGTCCCAGGTCGCATCGACCGCGTCGGCGAGTTCGCTGTCGGTAAGCACAAGTTCGCGGATGGGTTCGGGCAGGGTGTCGTAGGTGTAGTTCGCAACCGCCAAGGGAGCGGTCGTGCCCGCGAGCGAATAGCGCACCACGTGGTCGTTGCGACCCGCGCACAGCAGGATCCCGATGGTCGGTGCGTGCCGGTCCGCGACTCGCAGGTTCTCGTCCACCCAGGAGACGTAGAAACCGAGTTTGCCGGCGTACTCGGGCTCGCTTCGAGGTCTCGTTCCGCGGCCCGCTCGTCGAGATCGAGGAAATCGAAGATGTACGGGCCGCGGACGAGTTGCTGTGCGAGGTCGGAGTCCTGTGGAGGAAGATGGTCCGGAAAATTCGACGGCGCGGCACCTACACGGCGATGTAACTGCCCGACGATCTGATGAGTCAGAACGTGACGCGACCACCCGTGTTCTGCTGCGCGAGCTGCGTACCAGTCGCGAAGCTCTCGGTTGTCGAGCTTGTCGAGAAGGACCGTCACATGTCCCCATGGCAATTGTGCAACAGGCTGTTGCACTATTTCCTGGGCCAGGCGTCCGCGAAGGACCGCATGTAGAAGAGATTGCGGCGCGAGAGACCGCGCATGTGTGGAAACTCGGAGCGCAGGTCCCTGGCCAGTTGGTCGACGAACCTGTGCTTCGAGTTCGTCCAGGAATTGCGGATAGTCCTCGGGAAGCCGATGGTCTTCTCGGTCACGGCCACATGGTGCCCTCGGGATACGACAGAAATACGAATGCCGACGTCGTCATGGCCAGCGATCGAAGGGTGCCGTCGCATCGCGCTCACCCGGCGATTCGTATCTGTTGCCGACGGGTATCGCCTCATCATGAACCTGCACGAACTCCTGCGCGCCGTCGAATCGTTCGACGCTGTGGATCGGCCCGCCGAGCGCATCGCGCAGCGCATACGGCGAGTCCTCGACGGCTCCGTCGTCGACGACCTGCTCCGAGGTTCCTGGCTCGGACACCCCGTCCATCCGCTCCTCGTCACCGTCCCGATCGGGTCGTGGGTGTCCGCGGCGGCGTTGGACGCGCTGCCCGGGCAGCGCACCGCGTCCCGGCGACTCGTCGCGTTGGGACTGGGCGCGGCGGTCCCGACGATCGTCACCGGCTACACCGACTTCTCCACCCTGGAGGATGCCCCTCAGCGCAGGGTCGGTGCGGTGCACGCCGTGTCCAACGCGATCGGGGTGATCTGCATGGCGACGTCCTATCGCGCGCGACGTGCCCGCCACGACCGGGCGGGGACGATGTGGACTTTGATCGGTCTCGGCGCGGTCGGAGTCGGTGGCGCTCTCGGCGGTCACCTCTCCTACGCCCAGGGTGGCGGAGTGTATCGGTGGCAGCGACCGTCCGAGAGTGTCGATCTTGCAGCCGAACTCGAGGACATCGGCGCCAAGCGCTGAGCACTCGTCCCCGAGGTTCACAACCGAGAAACGAGGCTCACAACCCTGATGGTCGACCACCAGGATTGTGAACCTCCGTCTATCCGCACACGGCGGTCAGCGCGATCTCGAGCGGTGCCCCGCCGGGCAGGGTGTGGACGCCGACGGCGGTGCGCGCCGGTAGCGCATCCACACCGAGTTCGCGTTCGATCAGGTCCGACGCGCCGTCCGCGACCACCGACAGATCGACGAAACCGGGCGCGCTCGCGACGTAGACGACCATCTCGACCGGCCGGAACGACGTGCCCTCCGGCAGCGTCGCGCGGATCGCTGCCAACGCGTTGCCCACCGCGACGACCGCGGCGGCCCGGGCCTGTTCGACGGTGACCTCCGCGCCGACCCGTCCGGTGAGGATCAGCTCGCCGTCTCGCCGTGGGGTCATGCCCGCCGTGCGGACGGTGTCGCCGGCCAACACGGCCGGGACGTATCGCCCCTGCGGACGCGGTGCGACAGCGGTCACATCAGTGGACACCCATTGCGAAGCAATGTCAGAGGACACCCAGAGCCACCCCCTCCTGTCGTGGATCGCTGCCGCCGGAGAGCACCCCGCGGTCGTCGATCGAGATCACCTGCGCGCTGCCCTCGGCGTCGAGTGGTTCGAGCATCTCCACCCGGTGACCGAGCCGGCGCAGTTCGTCGCACACACCGTCGGCGACGTCGCCTTCGATCCGCAATGCGGTCGGTTCGCCGAGCACGTCGGCGTCCGATCCCGGGAAGACGGTGAAGCGCGGCGCCGAGACCGCCTCCTGGGGGTCGAGACCGTGGTCGAGCAGGTGCGACAGCAACTGCATGTTCCACTGCACCTGGCCGTCGCCGCCGGGCGTGTTGCCCACATGCCGCAGCTCGCCCGCCGAGTCGGTGACGATCCACGCGTTGAGTGTGTGCAGGGGCTTGCGGCGCGGCGCCACCTCGTTCGGATGCCCGTCGATCAGGTAGGCACCGCGACCGAGCCGGTTGTTGAGCACGATGCCGGTGCCGGGCACGGTGAGCTTCGCTCCGAAGGTGAACGCCAGCGAGTGGATGAACGACACCGCCCGCCCCTCGGAGTCCACGGCGACGAACGACGTCGTGTCCCCGGCGGAGACGGCGAACGCCTCGGCCGGTGCACGCCCGTCGATCCGTGCGCGACCGGCTGCGATGTTCGCGGGATCGAGCACCCGTGCGACCCCGTCGTTGTCCGACGAGCACCAGCGGAGCCTGTCTTCGAAGGCGACGGTGGCCGCGCGGGCCATCCGGTCGATCGATGCCGCGCCGAGCACAGGGTGGGTGCCGAGCGCGTCGTCGCACAGGGCGGCCTGGTGCAGCACCATCCATCCCGGTGTGGGGAGCGGGGTCTGGTGCACGACGTGACCGGCATAGCTGCCGGTGAGCGCCGCCTCCGCGTCCACTGACGCCCCGGCCTGCCATTCGTCGCCGCTGAACGGTGCTCCGCCCCCCTGCAGCGCAGCCACGCAGCGTTCGGCGAGCGTGCCGGTGTAGAACGATGCCGGATCCTCGGCCAGGGCACGGATCGTGCGGGCCAGATCGGGCTGGGGAAGCACGTCGCCGAGGCGCGGGACCCGGTCGCCCGGTGCGTACACCGAGGCGAGTCCGGCGTCGCCGCGGATCGCATGCAGAGCGGTCTGCACGTCGGTTCGGGTCTTCGCCGAGCACGGCAGGCCGCTCTCGGCGATCCGGGCTGCCGGCGCCCACAGCTCGGGCAGCGACCTGCTCGCTCCCCGCCGGTGCAGTGCCGCCAGCGCGGCGGGTGCGCCGGGAACGGCGACGGCGAGCGCCCCGTCGAGCGGGATCGTGTCGAGTCCCCGTGCCCGGTAGAAATCCGGTGTACCGCCGTCGGGTCCGTAACCGCTGCCGTTGACGGTCCACACCGACCCGTCGGGCTCGCGGACCACGGCGAACGCGTCGCCGCCGATGCCGCACTGCCCGGGCAGGGTCAGCCACGTGACCGCCGCCATCGCCAGGGCCGCGTCGACGGCGTTGCCACCGTCCTCGAGGACGCGGACCCCGGCGAGGCTCGCGAGCGGATGACTCGACGCGACCATGCCTCCGGTCGCGAGCGTCGCCGGTCGTGTCGCGCGCCGACTCATGCCGACCGCATCCGACGTCGACGGGGTCCTTCCGGCGGCTCGGCGGGGTCGATCCCGACGAAGATCTCGCCGTCGCGCTCCTCGCACGGATAGGTCTTGATGGGCTCGGTGGCCGGCGGGCAGATCGGCTCACCGGTCTCGAGGTCGAATGCGCTTCCGTGGCAGGAGCATCCGATGCCGTCCTGGACGAGCTTGCCGGACGACAGCAGGCAGTCGAGGTGTGAGCAGTAGTTGGACGTCGCGTACGCCTTGCCGTCCAGTCGGGAGATGGCGAACTCGTAGTCCTCGGCGTAGAACCGGCGGACGATGCCTTCGGGCACCTGCCCGGATCGGGCCACTCGCTTGAACTCCATGGTCTTTCCTCCAGGCTTGTCGAGGGTCGGTGTCGCCGGTCAGGCGTCGGGGGACAGGTAGACGGTCTTCTCGGACTGGTAGAACTGCATGAGCGTGGGGCCGGCCTGTTCCTTGAAGGTCTGCGTGCTCGACTGCTTGTAGCCGCCGAACGGCGCGTTCATGGCCATTCCCGTCGTGGGCTGGTTGACCTTCACGAGCCCGGTCCGCGACCCGGCGATGAAACGCTGTGCAGCGGACAGACTCCGGGTGACGACCGAGGCGCTGAGCCCGAAGGCGGTGTCATTCGCCAGAGCCAGGGCCTCGTCGAAGGAGCCGGCGCGCTGGAAGGCCAGGACCGGGCCGAAGATCTCGTCGGTGAGCAGGCGCATCCCCGGGGCGGTGTCTGCGAACACTGTGGGCCGCACGAAGAATCCGTCTCGCAGCGCGTCGTCCTCGCATCGCACGCCGCCGCACACGAGCCGTGCGCCTTCGTCCGTGCCGATGGTGACGTACTCGAGGAACTTGTCGAGCTGACCGCGACCCGCGAGCGGGCCGACATCGACGGCGGCACCCGAACCTGGTCCCACCCGCAGTGCGAGGGTGCGTTCGGCGACCTTCTCGAGCAACTCGTCGTGGATTGCGTCGACGGCGACGACCCGGCTGGTGCCGGTGCACGCCTGGCCCGACAATCCGAAGGCGCCCTTGACGATCAGCGCGGCCGCGGCGTCGAGGTCGGCGTCGTCCAGGACAACGACGGGGTTCTTGCCGCCCATCTCCAGCTGCACGCGCCGGTCGGGGCCGACGCTGCGGTGGATGGCGCGTCCGACCTCGGTGGACCCGGTGAAGGTCACGGCCGCGACCCGTTCGTCGCCGGACACGGCCGCACCGGCCTTGCCGTCGCCCTGGACGAGTGCGATCGCGCCCGCCGGCAGACCGCCGGCGAGTAGGGCCTCGACGAGTCGCTGTCCCATCAGTGGGGTGATCTCGGACGGCTTGAACAGCACCGTGTTGCCGGCGGCGAGCGCGGGCCCGAGCTTGCGGGAGGGGATGTTGAGGGGGAAGTTCCACGGCGTGATCGCACCGACGATCCCGATCGGTTCGCGCACGGTGTAGATGGTCGTGGAGCCCGGTGCCGGGAAGGTCGCACCGGTGGCGCGCAGTGCCTCACCTGCGTAGAAGCGCAGGTTCATGGGGGTGCGAGTCACCTCCATCGACGCCTCGGCGCGGGTCTTGCCCTCTTCGCGGATCAGTTCGTCGACGAGTTCGGCCGAGTGTGCGGCGAGGTGGTCGGCGGCTGCTTCGAGGATCGCGGCGCGGCGTTCGGGCGGGGCGGCGGCCCATTCGGGCGCGGCCTTGTCGAGAGCATCGACGGCGTTGCGGACGTCGATGGCGTCGGAGTCCGGGAAGGTGCCGATCAGATCGGTCTCGTCGGCGGGGTTGCGGCGTTCGAAGACCGCGCCGGAGGCGGCCGGTACCCAGTTGCCGTCGATGTGGTTCAGTCCGGTGATCGTCATGCGGGCTCGACCTCCTCGTACATCTCCCACAGATCGGTGTCCTCGTCGGCGAGCAGCGCTGCGTCGACCCTGCGGCCGATGAGTTCGCGGGCCGCCATGATGTCCTCGCCGCGGTCCATCGCGAAGGCAGCGGTCAGAACGTCGCCGGCGAGGTAGAAGACCGAGAACTCTCCGCTGTCGGTGTCACCGCGGACGGCGAGTTCGGTTGTTCCGGAAGATGATCCGGCGAATTGGATGTTGGTGTCGTACTGATCGGACCAGAACCAGTGCGGGTCGTCGGAGAGCGACTGCCGCCCGACGATCGCGTCGGCGACGACCGCGGCTTGGCGGTTCGCGTTGTCGAAGTGTTCGACGCGCACGTGCCGGCCTTCGCGCGGAGAGAACCGCTTCGCGACATCGCCTGCCGCGTAGATGTTCTCGACCGAGGTGCGCCCGGTGGCGTCGACCACGATCCCGCCGTCGACGGCGAGTCCGCTCGCCGCCGCGATGTCGGTGTTGGGGACGATGCCGATGCCGACGACCACGGCGTCGGCCTCGACGATCCCGGTGGTGGTCTCGATCCGCACGCCATCATCGGAGGTGGTCACCGAGGCGACGCCCGTGCCGGCGCGCAGGTCGACACCGTTGCGGTGGTGCAGTTCGGCGCAGTGCCGGCCGACCTGCTCGCCGAGGATGCCTCCGAGGAGGTGTTCGGCCTGTTCGAGGACCGTCACCGTCACGCCGAGAGATCTTGCGGTCGCCGCGATCTCGAGTCCGATGAAGCCGCCGCCGACGATCGCGAGACTCGAACCCGGGGTCAGGCGGGCTGCGAGGGCGGTCGCGTCGTCGAGGGTGCGCAGGTAGTGGACGAGATCGGGCCGGGATCCGGTGGTGGTGAGGGTGCGGGGGCGTCCGCCCGTGGCGAGGACGATCGCGTCGGCGGCGATCTCGCCGCCGTCGAACTCGACGGTGCGGGTCGCGGTGTCGATGCGCTGAACCGACACACCCGTTCGGATGTCGATGTCGTTGGCGTCGAGCCATTTCCGGGTCATCAGTGCGAGGGAGTCGACTCCTTCGCGGCCTGCGAGGAATTCCTTCGACAGGGGTGGGCGCTGGTAGGGGGCGTGCTGCTCGTCGCCGAGCAGCACGATGCGTCCGTCGAAGCCGCGGCGGCGCAGGGTGCGTGCGGCGACGGCGGCGACCTGGCCGGCGCCCACTGTGACTACGGTGCGAACGGTCATGCCGAGCACTCCTTTCCGGATGCGGCCGGTGCCGGACGCGGGGTGGGGTCGACGAGGACGGTCTCGTCGCGCACGAGGACGGGATAGACCGGCTGGCAGAGGTCCTGGTCCTCTTCGTATCCGGTCTCGAGATCGAAGCGCCACTGGTGGCCGGGGCAGATGACCCGGCCGTGCAGGAGCGTGCCCTTCGCGAGCGAACGGTCCTGGTGGATGCACAGGTCGGCGAAGGCGTAGATGCGGTCGTTCGCATGGAACAGTGCGATCGCGAGGCCGTCGACCTCCACGCGGAGTTTGCGGCGGCGGGTCACCTCTTTCACCGTGGCGACGGCGACCCAGGTCGGGGACTCCGCGGCGGTGTCGGTGCCGGCGGTCCCGCTGCCCATGATTTCGGTGGACATGCTTCTCCTTCGCTCGTGTGCGAGACCGGGAGCGGAAGCCGCGAGCGACTTCCGCTCCCGCGCATCGGATCAGGCGGACGCCAGCTCCAGATCGGGGGCGACGTACGCGTCGTACAGGCCCTTCGTGTACGAGAAACGCATCTCCGCTCCCCAGCGAACGAGCTGCAGGCAGCGCTGCTGCAGCTGCGGGGTGTCGGCGCAGTCGAGGACGATCTGGTAGCCGCGCTCACCGTGCACCACGTCCGAGGTGATGTGCAGGTCGAAGAACTCGATCTCGTCCTCGGTGAAGCCGTACACCTCGCGGAGCGGGACGATCTGCTTCTTGTAGATGCTCGGCACCTGCGATTCGAGGCCCACGACCAGGGCCGCGGTGGCGACGACGAAGTGTTCGCGCTGCGACACCGCGTAGCACCAGGCCTGCAGTCCGCGGGTGACCGCGTTCATGTTGTTCGGATCCTCGACGCGCTCCTTGGTGGTGCCGCACGCCTCGGCGAACTTGATGAGCAGGTCGGTGTGCCGGATGTCGGCCAGCTCCTCCTCGTACATGTTCTGGAGGGTGAAGTCCTTGGCGTCGGTGAAGTGATCGGGGGTGTTGGAGTAGATGTTCGCCAGGTAGTCGGCGAAGGGGCCGACGTAGTGGTAGTGGTTCTCGGCCCACCGGGCGAAGTGGTGCTTCTCGAGCTTGCCCTCGGCCCACGCCTTGCTGAACGATGCGTTCTTCGCTTCGCGTCCCTTGATGGCGTCTTCGAGTGCGGCGCGGAATTCGTCGCGTCCGAGCAGTTCGGTCATGATGATGCCTTTCGATGAGGAGGTCGTGCGGGGGGATGTGATCAGGCGTTGATCGCGGAGGTCAGGGCTTCGAATTCGGCGATCATGGCGGCGCCGACCGCCTTGTCCTGCTCGCCGTTGCCGCCGCTGATGCCGACGGCGCCGACGATCTGTCCGTCGTAGACGAGGGGGAAGCCGCCGACGAAGATCGCGAACTTCCCGGGGAGCATGTGGCTGATGCCGAACGCTTCGTTGCCGGGGAGTGCGGGTCCGTTGGGACCCTCGTTGAACAGGTGGGTGGCGCGCTCGTGGCCGGCGGCGGTGAACGCCTTCGCCATGGCGATCTCGACGCCGGTGAGGCGGGCGCCGGGAAGCCGGTGCAGAGCAATGACGTTCGCGCTCTCGTCGCAGACGCAGAGGGTCTGCTTCACGCCGATCTCCTCGGCCTTCGCGCGGCCGGCGGCCAGCAGGGGGAGTGCGTCGTCGAGGGTGATGCGGTGGATTCGATGCATTGGTCTCCACTTTCGGAGTCGGGTCGGAGAGTCGGACGATTCCTGGTCCGCGTCGGGATCCGTGTGCGTCCCGCCGATGTCGCGTCGCTGAAGTGTCGGCGGGTGCCGGAGCGGTGGAGCGGTGTGTCCGGCGTGGCTCATTTCTAACAGGGCCGTGCGCCGATGGGGACAGTCAGGATCACCGTCGTTTTCGGGATTCGGTGTACACAGTGCACATGCGTCTGGGACGCATGACTCTGGTATCTGGTGTAGAAAGTGCACACCGCCACGGTGTCGACGGGCCCACCCCCTCACAGCCCGCCGATGCTCCCGATGGAAGCAGGTCCCCATGGAATCGAGCCCGCGTCTGACAGTCCGAGGGCTGCTCGACGAACCGCTCATGGAGGGCGCCCGGGTCGTGGATCGGGAGGCCGATCTCGACCGGGCGCTCACCTGGGTGCTGCCGTTCGGCGAGGTCGTCGGCCGATTCGATGATCTCACCGGCGTCGCCGTGTACATGCGGCCGGAGGCACTGGCCGACAGCGCGCACGCCCTGTCCGCGCTCGCGGCCCGCGACGCGGCGGCCCTGGTCGTCGACGGCGCGGTGCCCGCCGGAATGTCCTGGCCGGCAGGACTGGTGGTGATCGAACTCGACCTGCCCGTCGGATTCGCGGCACTCAACCGGTTGCTCGCCGAGCGGTCGCTGATGCAGGAAGTGCACGTCATGCGCTATTCCGCGCACGTGCACTCGACGCTCGCCGGTCTGCTGCACCGCGGCGCGGGACTGACCCTGCTCGTCAAGGAGGTCTCGGCGCTCGCACAGCATCCGGCGATCGCACTCGATGCACGTGGTCAGGCCGTCGCCTTCCACGGCGTGGATGCCGTTCGGGCGGAAGAGATCTCGGAGCTACTGCACAAGCAGCTGTCGACGGTGACGGCCGCGGAACGTCACGCCCCCCACGACACCCGCGTGCTGGAGGAGGTCGTCGGAGGCACACCCTGGACGTGCACGGCCAGCACCATCCGGCTCGGCAAACGGTTCGAGGGCTGGGTGGTCGTGCTCGCCTCGGGCGCGTCTCCCGGACCGCACGAGCTGGCCCAGCACGCGGTCGTCACCGAACAGGCGACGGCGATCATCGGATCGGAGATGCTGCGGCAACGCAGTGTCGACGAGGCCGAGGAACGGGCCCGCGGCGATTTCGTGCAGGCGCTGGTGCACGGCAGTTTCACCAGCCAGCACGACATGCAGGCGCGCGCCGAGTACCACGACATCGATCTCACCTCGTCGTTCGCGGTCTTCGTCGCGCCCGGTTACGGGGAGAACCCGGCCGGTCCGGGTGGCGACGAATCCGGTGGACTGTTGCGGTTGGCCCGGTACGCCGCGAGCGTCCTGCCCCACCCGTCGGTGCGCTCGTATGTCACGGTGATCGGCGACGTCCTGGTGGTGGTGCGGTCGCTCCGCTACCGCGACCCGAGCGACGTCGAACTCGAGATCGCCGAATACGCCGACGCGGTGTCGCAGGACCTGTCCCGCCGGCGCGTGCGTCCGGTGCCCGTCGCCCACGGCGCTCCGGCCGTCGGCGCGGACCAGATCCGGGAGAGCTACCGGCAGGCCCGCGTGGCGCTCGGCATCGGGCAGCGGCTCGGGATGTCGGGTTCGGTGGCCTACCGCGACCTGCGGGGTTACGGTGTGCTCGAGCTGGTCGCCGAGACCGATCGCAGCCGCAGATTCGTCGGCGACGTATTCGGGACGCTCAAGCCCGGCACCGACCTGTACGACACCCTGCTGGCCTATCTCGCGGCCGGCGGGAACGTCAACGCGGCGGCGCGGGAGCTGTCGGTCCACCGCAACACGATGCTGTCGAAGCTGGACCGGATCTCCCGTGCGATGGGGATGGACGTCCGGCTGCCGGAGAACCAGTTCACGGCCTGGCTCGCCGTCCGCCTCGAGCTTCTCGACCGGTTGCGCACCTCGGTCGAGAACGAGATCAACTACCGCTGAGAGCGGTCGACTCGGAGCCGGTCGGTGCGTGATCCTCGGGGTCGGCCCCCAGGAACGACGCGGCGAACCCCGCGCACACGACCACGGCGCACACCGCGAAGAGCGGTCCGACCGTCCACGAACCGAGCGCGACGGTCACCCACGCGGCCCCGACGGCGGAGCCGCCGAAGCGGATCAGGTTGAACACCCCCAGGCCCGTCCCGCGCTCGCCCGCCGGGGACCGCGTCGAGCCGGCCGCCGCGGGGGTCTGCACGGCGGCGATGCCGGCACCGGTGATCGCCAGGACGGTCGCGACGAGCCACAGCCGCGGTTCGTCCGCCGAGAGGACGACGGCAAGCGCGATCTGACCGACGAGCAGCACCACCAGTCCCGCCCGCAACATGCGCCGTCCGCCGACGCGATCGACAGTGCGGCCGACCACCGGTGCGAGGACCGCCATGACTGCGGGCAGTGCGAACAGGATCGCCCCGGCCGTGGCCGTCGACGCGCCCGTCGCGTGCAACCGCAGCGGCACCGCCAGCAGAGCGGCGCCCAGGCAGAACATCTGCGCGAAGGCGGCGGCCGCGCTCCGCGCGAATCTGCTCTCGACCAACAGTCGGACGTCGACGAACGGCACGTCCGCGCGTAAGCAGTGCACGACGAAACCGACCAGTACGACGATCGAGACCGCCAGGGCGATCCCCGCGACGGACGTGGGAACACCTGCTTGTCCGAACATGCTCAGTCCCAGCACGACTCCGGCGGAACCGAGGGTCAGTGCGATCGCACCGGGCACGTCGAGGGTCATCCGGCGGCCGGGGAAGATCGGGATCCAGCGCAACGTCCCGGCAAGACCGATCAGTGCAATCGGGATCATCGGGACGAATACCCATCGCCAACCCCAATGTCCCGCAACGAAACCGCCGAGGGTGGGGCCGATGGCCTGACCGAGTCCGTTCACGGTGGCCCACGCGCCCACCGCGCGTGCGCGTCGATGCGCGCCGAACAGCCACGCGATCAACCCCATGACAGCAGGCGCGAATGCAGCCGCCGCGACTCCGCCGAGGGCGCGCCAGACCACGAGGATCTCGAGGGTCGGCGCCGTCGCCGCTCCGGCCGCACAGATCGCGGTGCCGAGCAGGGCACCGCAGTAGACGCGACGCCGACCGTATCGGTCACCGATGTACCCTGCAAGGGGCATTGTCGCAGCAAAAGTGAGAAGGAAGCCGACGGCCAGGAGTGCGCCGTCTTCGAGGCTCGCGTCGAAGTCGGAAAGTATCTGTGGCAGTGGGACATTGATGATGTTGTTGCTCAATGTCCCGACGAGGGTTCCGGCGAGCAGGGCGGACAGGGCCAGGGGAGTGCCCGTATCCGTCTCGGCTGCCGGCGCTGCCGGTGTATCGGTGCGAGTGGTCATCGAACTCTCCGGAACCTCGGGGAACTGCGCGGCACGGTTCGTACCGTCGAACCACTTTCGCACTGCGCTACCGTCGGATGCATCGCCATCGCGGAGTGAAGGTGCACATCGGATCCGCGTGAGCCGGTGCAGGGTGCATATTCGACGACGTCGTGAGGGCGGCGCGGGGCGCGCGACACATGTTCGTAGCAATATTTCACACCGGAGCGCTTCGTCGTCACGAAATCGCAAAAGTGGAACACAGTGCACAACTAGCGTGGCGGGCACTGTGCACCGTTCTCGTTGACCGAGCACGGGCCGTAGCGGAAAGTTCCCCCAATACATCGAGTTCCCATTCACCGTCCACGAACACAGCCCGACTCGTTCCACCCCCTGTCGAAGGAATCGCCTTGGACGTACAACTCACCGCCGCGCACTGGGTCTACCTGGCCGGCATCCTCGTCATCCTGGCCACCATGGCCCTGCGGAAGAACATCGTCGTTCCTGCAGTCGTCGCAACCTTCCTGACCGCACTGACGTTCTCCGGCAGCATCGTCACGGGACTGTCGGCCATCTTCAATGCGAGCCTCGTCGCGGCGAAGGAACTGTTCAACATCTTCCTCATCATCGCGATGGTCACGGCCATGCTCGGCGCGCTGCGCCAGCTCGGCGCCGACCGGATGATGGTCGCGCCGTTCCGGCGGGTCATGCGTGCGGGCACCAGCAGCTTCCTCGTCCTCGCCGCGGTCACCTACGTGATCTCCCTGTTCTTCTGGCCCACCCCGGCCGTGCCCCTCGTCGGCGCGGTGCTCATCCCCGTCGCGATCCGCGCGGGCATGTCCCCGCTGTCGGTGGGCATGGTCATCGCGATCTGCGGCCAGGGCATGGCGCTGTCCTCGGACTACATCATCAAGGTGGCGCCCGGTATCTCCGCATCGGCGGCCGGCGTCGAGGCCGACGCCGTGGCGGACAAAGCCATGGTCCTGTCCCTGATCGTCGGCGGCACGGCTCTGCTGATCACCTACCTCGTGCAGAAGCGGCATTGGCGTGCACCGTCCCCCGACCTCCTCGTCGAGTGGGAGGCCGCAGCCGACCGCGGCATCGGTGACACAGCCGACCGCGGCATCGGCGAGACCCGTGACGACTCCTCGGGCGACGGGGGTGGCTCCCGTCCTCCGCGTCGGCCGGAACCCGCCGGTGGCCCCAGCGGCGGCGGAGAGCAGGCGGCGACGGCCACGGCGGTGCTCGTGGCGCCGTCCGACCCGATCGCCGACCCCGACTCCGCGGCGGAGAAGGAACGCCGCGGTACCGCGAAGGCGTTCGCGATGCTCGTGCCGCTCGCCTACCTCGCGTTCATCGTCTACTTGATGCTGGGCAAGTTCACCGAGGTCGTGCCGCCACTGCAGGGTGGTGACGCCGCCGCGATCGTGGGTGGGATCGCAGCGCTGATCCTGTTCGCCGCCGCAGCGTCGACCGACCGCGGAGGTTTCCTCGAGACCACCTCGGACCATCTCGTCGACGGCCTGGTCTTCGCCTTCAAGGCCATGGGCTGCGTCCTCCCGATCGCCGGCTTCTTCTTCATCGGCAATCCGGAGTTCGCGGGACCGATCCTCGGCATCTCCGCCGACGCCGCAGGCCCGGCTATCCTGTTCGACCTCGTGACCACGGTGCAGTCGCACCTTCCGCAGAACGCCTTCATCACGTCCTTCGGCATCCTGCTCATCGGCCTCGTCGCCGGGCTCGACGGGTCCGGATTCAGCGGACTGCCCCTCACCGGTGCGCTGTCGGGTGCTCTCGGACCGGCCGTCGACGTCGACCCCTCGACGCTCGCGGCGATCGGTCAGATGGGCAACATCTGGGCCGGTGGCGGCGTCATCATCGCCTGGTCCTCGCTGGTCGCGGTGGCCGGTTTCGCCCGGGTGCCCGTGCTCGATCTCGCTCGCAAGTGCTTCCTGCCGGTGATGGCGGGGCTGATCCTCTCGACCGTCTTCGCAGTCCTGGTGTTCTGACGACGGCGCGTATTCCGACGGAAGCGACCGGGTCCCTGCTTCAGGGGCCCGGTCGTTCCGGGAGGGTCAGGATCCGGTAGCCGAGTTCGTGGAGACGGCGGTGCTCGATCCAGCGTTCCCGGGTCCACGCCGGCTCGGTGTGCGCGGCGATGACGGCCGCGGTGGTGGAGGCGTGGAGGTCGAACTCGAGGTCGCGGCGCAGTTCGGGCAGCTCGCGGACGTCCGTCGACGCGGCGATCCTCGTGACGGCGTCGCGGACGCGGCCGTCGGCGAAGTCGAGGACGCGACGGTGGGCCCGGGGAAGTACGCCCCACAGCACCGCGAGCGCGACGAGGACGCCGACAACGGTCTCGAGGAAGCGGTCGCGCGCGACCGTCACCAGATCGCCGGGGGCACCCAACCCGCCGAGGACGACGACGAGTGGGGTGATGAAGACCATCGCCAGGCCGTAGTTCCGCACCAGGAACATTTCCGTGCCGGCCATCACCGCGGCCAGCACCACGACGAGGGCGACACCACCGGGATGGAAAGGCGTCAGGCAGGCCACCAGGACGAGTCCGAGCACGGTGCCGAGGAAGCGGTGCGCCGCCCGGTAGGAGCCGAGGATCCGATCCGGTCCCTGATGCAGGATCATCGCGGCCGTGATGACCGCCCAGTCGGGACGTCCGACGCCCAGCGCGATGGCGATCGTCCCGGCGAGAGGTCCCGCGACGAGCAGGCGCACCGCGATCGTCGCCGACCGGCTGCGCAGGTGCGCGGCGCGCGCGAGGCGGTACCGCACGGAGGGGCGTCGCAGCGGGGTCCGCAGTCGCAGATCGTCCTCGGGAACTGCCTCGTCCCGCGGACGCTCGTCCAGTGTCTCCGCGCATCGGAGGTGCGCCGCGCGCAGCGTCTGCTCCAGCGGATGCCCCGAATCGATGAGTCCGGCGTCGTGCAGGCACTGCCAGGCCGCGTGCAGATCGTGGACCGCGGCGCGGCGATTGCCGGGTGAGTTCTCCTCGAAGACCGCGTCGACGGCAGCGACCGCCGCGGCCACGGCGGTGCGTTCCGGGGTTCGCGGCCGGAACGGGGCACCGGACATGGAGGCCACGACGGCCGTTCCGGCGCCGATCGCGGTCCACGCCGAGACCGTCGGGACGGACACTCCCAGCGCGGGGAGAGCGGATGCGATCTCGAGGGACAGCAACATCAGGAAGGCGCCGGGCGCACCCATCCGCAGGGCGTCGACGACGAAGGCGCACACCGCGACGGTCGCGGTCATCGCCGCGACGACCACCAGGTACCACCACGCCGACCCGCCCGCGGCCAGTTCGTGGTGGACGACCGAACCTGCGAGGGCACCGATCGTCGCCAGTGTCACGAGCACCGTCCCGATGACGGCGACCGCTCGGGCACGGACGCGATAGGGGCGTTGCTCGCCGTAGACGACGGCGAAAGCGCCGAGTGTGGCGATGGCGGAGACGGCGCCGAATCCGAGAGCGACGCCCACGAGACCGGGCACCGCGACCGTGGCGGCTGCGCGCGCGGCGCCGGGCCACCGGCGTCCTTGCCGGGGAACCGACAGCATCGCCGTCCGCAACGGGGCGGGGGTGGGCAGCGGAAGGTCGACGACCCGATGATCTCCGCTCGCTTCCGCCACGTCGTACCACCCTAGGAACCGACGGGGCACTGCTTACCGCCGGCAGGCGCACATGAGGCGCAGGTCACTGGGCTGATCCGCCGTACTTCCCACGAAATATCCGACCCGGAATTCCGCGGCGTGCGAATTACGAACGTATCGAATTCGCCGGTGGAAAATGCGTCGACTCGCATACTTCTCGTAAATAGGATAGAAGAGGGGAGCGCCTGTTTCGAAGTCGGGAGAAATTCACCCGGCCCCGTGAAAGGACATTCCATGGCACTCAATGTTGTGTTGTTGTTACTGGTACTGGCTGCGGCCTTCGCGTCCGTCGCCGCTCTTCATTCGGCGGACGAGCGCCGCACCCGAAATCCCTGAGTGAATTCGGGGCGACGCGGATCCGGCAGCCCACGGAAATATCCGCGTCGGCATCCTCGGTCGTGGGGGGGGTTGTGTGCGTTTCCGTCGGGAGAATCGCACACAACCTCCCCTCGGTTGTGGTAGGTGCACGACGTCTGCCCGACGAGGGACGCCGGCGGCGATCCCGGAAGGTCGGGACAGTCGTCCCTTCCACCCGGGACATCGGGCACCGGATCGTTCCTTTACGACGCGCAGGGCGTCGCATCGATCCGAAGGGACCTTCATGAACACTCTCGGCACCGAGACCGAACCCCTCGCGCCGATCGCTCCCGATCGTCGTGGCCTCGGTTCGCTCTGGGCGTGGACGGGTGCGGTCGCCGGCCTCGCCGGCGTCGTGGGCATCCAGGCGAGCATGGCGATGAGCGCGGCATACAACGAGCGCACCGCCGGCAACGCGGTGGCGATCATGACCGAGTTCGCCGGGCAGCGCACGCCCATGCTCGTCATGCACCTGACGCTGATGGTGTCGACGACGCTGCTGCTCGTCTTCGCCGCCGGACTGCAGCGCCGACTGCGCGCAGGCACTCCGGAATTCAGCCTCGTGCCGACGGTCGCGGCATTCGGTCTCGTGCTCACCTCGGTCGCGACCCTCATGGGCACCGGACTCGACACCGAGTTGCTGTTCGGCCTCGGCAACACCGATCAGATGGTGCCCGAGGTGGCGGTCTTCGCCTCGCATTGGATGGGCACCATCCCATGGCTGTGGGTCGGTGCCGGTGTCAGCGGCGTCGCGGTCGCGGTCGCGGTCCTGCATCACCGCGCGGCGCCCCGGTGGATCGGTTGGGCGAGCATCGTTCTCGGTGGTCTGACACTGCTCCTCGGCATCTCCCCACTGCAGTACATGGCCGGCTTCACCGGCCCGGTGTGGGTGCTGGTGGCCGGAGTCGGCTTCGCCCTCGCGGACCGGCGTGCACGTTAGTGCCACTGCGAGCGGCCCAGCGGCGTATACCTGCCGCGTCAAGGACACGGCGGTGCATACTCACCGCACCATGAAGGACACCGTCACGACGACCGGATCGGCGGGTACCGGGGCTCCGGTACCCGCCGCAGTCGTGGCCGTCGTCTCCTGGCTGCTCGCCGTGGCGGCCGTCGTCGTGTTCGTCGCGGCACGGCCCGCGCTCGATTCCGACCAGCTGTTCTTCCTCGTCGACGTCGTCGGAGCCGCCGTCTACGGGACGGTCGCCGGGGTGATCCTCGCCCGCCGGATCCACGCCGTGCCGATCCTGCTGGCCGTCGCGTCGATCGGCGTCGGTGTGGCAGCGATGTCCTACAGCTGGACCCAGCTCGCCCTCGTCCGCCCCGAACTGCCCGTCGGATTCCTCGGTCCGCTGCAGAACACCACCTGGATCCCCGGGACACTCGCGTTGTTCCTGGTGGTGCCGTGGCTCGTCCGCGACCGCCCGGCCGATCCCGCGGTGCGGGCCGGGATCGGCGTCGGTGTCCTGACGATCGCCTGGTTCTTCTGGGCGCGCACCTTCACCGACATCGCCGACATCTGGTTCGTCGGACCCGTTGTGGCCGTGGGTTTCCTGACCTCCGGGCACGTCGAGTGGCGTCGCCGTCACGCCTCGGCGGGCGAACGATCCGGGACGGGATGGCTCGCGCTCGGCAGTGCCCTGATGACAGCCTCGTACATCCCGTTGGCGGTCCCGGACGTGCCGTGGATGCTCACACCGCTGCTCCACCTCGCGACGCAGGCCTTCTATCCCGTCGCGATCCTTGCCGTCGTGCTGCGCCAACGACTCTGGGGCATCGACCTCGCGGTGGGTCGCGCCGCGCTCGCCGGCAGTCTCACCGCCGTGCTCGTCACCTCCTATCTCGCGGTGACGGTCGCGGTGTCGCTGGTGCTCCCGAACGAATCGGTCTTCGCCCAGGCGGTCGCCGCCACCGCCGTCGCCCTGGCCGTGCAGCCGGTGCGGATGTGGCTCGGCCGGAAGGTGCACCGCCTCGTCTACGGCGACGGCGTCGACCCGGCACGCGCCGTCCGGATCCTCGGGCGGCACTTCGCCGGTGCCGATTCGCCCGACCTGCTGTTGGGCGAACTCGCCGCCGGAATCGGCACCGCACTGCGTCTCGAATCGGTCGAGGTGCGCCGCGGCGGCGACGTGATCGCACGCTGGGGGACCGCGACCGGACCCGTCGAGGAGGTTCCGGTCGGTAACGGCGACGCCGCCCTCGCCGTCACCGCACCTCCGGGCGAATCGCTCGGGGCACGCAGCCGGCGGGCGCTCACCGAACTCGCGACCGTCGTCGACGCCGGGCTCGTCGTACTGCGGTCGGCGGAGGACCTCGAAAACGCGCGTCGCCGCCTCACCGAGGTGAGACTCGAGGAACGCCGCACCATCCGCCGCGAACTGCACGACGGTCTCGGCCCGTCGCTCGCCGGGGTGCGGCTCGGCCTGCAGGGCGCACGCAATCTCGTCACCACCGACCCGGACGCCGCGGCCGGACTCGTCGACGAGCTGCTCCGCGAACTCGATCGGCAAGTCGACGGTGTCCGCGAGCTCTCGCGCAGTCTGCTGCCCCCGGTTCTCGACGAACTCGGCCTCACCGCCGCACTCGATGAACTCGTGATCACCCACGCCCGCGCGGGATTCCGCGTCGACCTGCGGTCCGACCTCCCCGCCGGGATGTCCGGGCCGATCGCGTGGGCCGCCTACGGCATCGCCTCCGAGGCGGTCATCAACGCGCGACGGCATTCCGGTGCCGACGAATGCACGGTGCGGGTCGCGGCGGAGGGCGACGTGCTGGCCCTCGACATCGTCGACGACGGACGAGGACTCGCGACCGACGCACGAATCGGTGTGGGGACGCAGAGCATGCGGGAACGGGCCCGGGAGGTCGGCGGAACGGTGGGCATCGAACCCGGCGACCCGTGCGGTGTCGTGGTGCGGGCGCGGCTACCCTGGTCCGAATCATGAGCGACAACGGAGCGATACGCGTTGCGGTCGTCGACGACCATCCCGTCTTCCGCCTCGGTATGGCGGCACTGCTGGGCACTCTCGACGGGATCGACGTCGTGTGCCAGGCGAGTTCGGTGGGGGAGGCCCTCGAGGTCGTGACCGGCGATGTCGACGTCGTGCTCATGGACATCGAACTCGGCGACGGATCGGGGATCGACGCGGCCCGCAGCATCCTCCGGAAGTCGCCGGGCACCCGCATCCTGATGGTCACGATGCACGAGGACGAGGACATCCTCATCGCCTCCATCCGTGCCGGTGCCTCGGGTTATCTCGTCAAAGGGGCCGATCCGTCGGGGGTCGAACGGGCGATCCGGGCCGTGGCCGACGGTGAGATGATCGTCGGTGCGGCGGTCGCGGCGAAAGCCCTTGCGGCGGTCGCGACCTCCCGCAACACGTCGGCGGTCTTCCCGTATCTGACCGGACGGGAGCGGGAGATCCTCGACCTCGTGGCCCGCGGACTCGACAACGCCGCGATCTCCCGCCGACTCGTGCTCAGCCAGAAGACGGTGCGCAACCACGTGTCCAACATCCTCGGCAAGATCGGTGCAGCCGACCGGGCGAGCGCGATCGTCCGTGCGCGGGAAGCAGGCCTGGGCGTCGACTGACCTGCTGCTCAGGGAGTGACGGTCGTGACGAACGACATCCGGTCGCCGCGGTAGAGCGACCGGCGATGCTCGATCGGGACGTCGTTCTCGTCGTAGGAGATCCGCTCGAGCAGCAGCATCGGTGTGCGGGTGTCGGCGTCGAGCAGCGCCGCCTCGCGCGCATCCGGCAGCGTGGTCTCGATCCGCTCGACCGCCCGCGCGAACGTGATCCCGTAGGAACGGATCGCGGCGTACAGCGACGACGACGGATCGAGCGTCCGGCGCAGATCCGGAAAGCGGTGTGCGGGAAGGCGCGTGCGTTCGAGTCCGACATGCACTCCGTCGGCGAGCAGGACACGTTCGAGTTCGAGGACGGGATCGCCGGGTTCGAGACCGAGGCGGCAGGCCAGTTCGTCGTCGGCGACGAGGTCGGTCCACGCGACGAGCACACGCCCAGCGCTGCGCCCTTCGAGCAGGGCGGCTTCGGTATAGGAACCGATGACGAGGGGCTGGACGATCTTCGGGCCGGCGACGACGGTGCTGCGGCCCCGCCGTTCGATGCGGCCGTCGACGAGCAGTTCTCGCAGTGCCTGGCGGACGGTTTCGCGGGCGACGTCGAACCGGGTGGCGAGATCGCGTTCGGAGGGGACCTGATCTCCCACGCTGAGCTGGTCGAGGAGGCACTCGACCTGGCGGCGCACGATCTGGTGCTTGAGAGTGCGCGCTTCGCGAACGACGGTGGCCACACATCCAGCGTAACCGAATTCCGGTCTATACCAACTGTTTCACCGGGAGTTCGACGAACCGGCCCTAACCCTGCGGTCCCGCGAGCTGTGGGAGGACCTCGGCGCCCGCGTTCCCGACGTCGGTTTCCGCGCGAACGGTTCGCTGACGCTGCCGCGCACCGCCGCCGAGGTCGCCGTCGCGGAGGAAGCGGTCGCACGCGACGACGCGCAGCGACGGGGATTCGCCCTGCTCGATGCGGACGAGACGCGCCGCCGTAACCCCGCGCTACGCGGTAACTTCCTCGCGGCACTGCAATGCAGCACGGACGCTGCCGTCGAATCCCGCATCGCGCTCCCGGCGATCCGGCAACATCTCGCCATCTCGGGCCGCTACCGGTTCCTGCTGTCCACAGAGGCCCGGGACGTCTCCCGCACGGCCCGCGGGACCGTGCAGGTGCGCGACGACCACGGCACCGTGCACGAGACCGACCTCGTTCTCGTCTGTCCCGGCGCGACACTCGGTGGCCTCGCCCGCGACCTGCCATTGCGCAGGGTCCGGCTGCAGATGATGCAGACCGCACCGCTCGGCGAAGACCTCACCACGTCGATCGCCGACGGCGACAGCCTGCGCTACTACCCGGGATTCGCCGGTACCGCCCTCGACGAGCTCACCGCCTCCGAGGAGCAACGACCCGTCGCCGCGCAGCATCGCATGCAGTTGCTGTGCGTCCAGCGTCTGCACGGCGGCCTCACCGCCGGCGACACCCACGCCTACGACGAACCGTTCGACTTCGACGTCGACGAAGAACCCTACGACCACCTCGTCGCAGTGACGGAGGAGTTCCTCGGCCGCCGACTGCCGCGCGTCGTCCGGCGCTGGGCCGGGGTGTACAGCCAGTGCATCGACCCCACGCGCTCGTGCACCGCGCGGAGGCCGACGAAGACGTATGGGTCGTCGCCGGCCCGGGTGGCCGCGGTATGACCCTCGGCCTCTATCTCGGCGAGGAGACCGCCGACCTGCTCGGCCTCTGACATCCCGGAACCGGACGCCCCGATTCGTCGACCAGGGCGACGTCGCCGCCGCCCCCGGCACGGGCACCGGCAAGGCGATCACGCAGCTGCGTGAGGCCGGCGTGAAAGTCGTACTCACCACAGGATTCAGCCGATCCACCCAGGTCAGGCTGCTCGATGTACTCGGCTGGCACGACCTCGCTCTCACACCCGCCGGCGCCGGTCGCGGATGCCCCTACCCCGACATGATCCTCACCGCCCTGCTGCGCACGGGTACCGACGACGTCCGTCTCGACTTCTCGGGTTCGGCGGATGCGATCGCGTCGCTGGTGTCGCGCCTCGATGTGGGCGGGCGCCTCGTGCTCGCGGGCTCGTCGGCACCCCCGTCCCCCTCGATGCGCTGCGAGAAGTCCTGTATGCGGCGCCGCGCCTGCGGGCGGCGGTGGTCCCGTAAGGGGTTTGCGGACGTTCGGTTCGGTCACGGACACCGATCGCTTCGGTCCTTACGGCCGAGGGGTGCCCGCTTCTATCGTAGGAGAGGTTGGGCACGGCGGCCCTCTGCAGGGCCGTGGGTGCTGTCGCTCCGCAAGCACGGGAAGGAACCTGCGCACTGTGACCACCGAGGCATTCATCTATGAAGCCATCCGAACACCACGCGGCCGAGGCAAGAAGACGGGCTCTTTGCACTCCGTCAAGCCGATCTCCCTGGTTACGGGCCTGATCGACGAGCTGCGTGTTCGATTCCCCGATCTCGACGAGAACCGTATCTCCGACCTGATCCTCGGTGTCGTCAGCCCCGTCGGCGATCAGGGTGCCGACATCGCCCGCACCGCTGTCACCATCGCGAACCTGCCGGCCACCACGGGCGGCGTGCAGATCAACCGGTTCTGCGCGTCGGGCCTCGAGGCCGTCAACATGGCTGCGCAGAAGGTCCGCTCCGGCTGGGACGAGCTCGTTCTCGCCGGCGGCGTCGAGTCCATGTCGCGTGTCTCCATGGGCTCCGACGGTGGCGCGTGGATGCTCGATCCCGCCACCAACTACGACAGCTACCTGGTTCCCCAGGGCATCTCCGCCGATCTCATCGCGACCATCGAGGGCTTCACCCGCGAGGACGTCGACGCCTACGCACTGCGTTCGCAGCAGCTCGCGGCGGCAGCCTGGTCGGGCGGCTACTTCTCCAAGTCGGTCGTGCCGGTCAAGGACCAGAACGGCCTGACCATCCTCGATCAGGACGAGCACATGCGTCCGGACACGACCCTCGAGGGTCTGGCCAAGCTGCAGCCGTCGTTCGCGACCATCGGTGAGATGGGCGGCTTCGACGCCGTGGCGCAGCAGAAGTACCACTTCGTCGAGAAGATCGATCACGTCCACCACGGCGGCAACAGCTCGGGCATCGTCGACGGCGCGGCACTCGTGCTCGTCGGTTCCGAGCAGGCCGGCAAGGACCTCGGTCTGACCCCGCGTGCCCGCGTCGTCGCCACGGCCACCTCCGGTGCCGACTCGACGATCATGCTCACCGGCCCCACGCCGGCCGCGCACAAGGCTCTCGCTTCGGCGGGCCTGACGGTCGACGACATCGACCTGTTCGAGATCAACGAGGCGTTCGCCTCCGTCGTCCTGAAGTTCCAGAAGGACCTGAACATCCCGGACGAGAAGCTCAACGTCAACGGCGGCGCCATCGCGATGGGCCACCCGCTCGGCGCCACCGGCGCCATGATCACCGGCACCATGATCGACGAGCTCGAGCGCCGCGGAGCCAAGCGCGCCCTCGTCACCCTGTGCATCGGTGGCGGCATGGGTGTGGCCACCATCATCGAGCGCGTCTGACACCGGAAGGAATTCGAAAAACAGTGAGCGACAACATGATTTCCTGGGATAAGGACGCCGACGGCATCGTTGTGCTGACACTCGACGATCCGAACCAGGGCGCCAACACGATGAACGAGCTGTACAAGGCGTCGATGAAGGCCACCGTCGACCGTTTGTACGAGGAGCAGGACTCCATCACCGGTGTGGTGATCACCTCCGCGAAGAAGACCTTCTTCGCCGGCGGCGACCTGCGCAACATCATCGCAATCGGCCCCGACGACGCGCAGGTCGCGTTCGACGAGGTTCAGGGCATCAAGGCCGACCTGCGTCGTCTCGAGACCCTCGGTAAGCCCGTCGTCGCCGCCATCAACGGCGCGGCTCTCGGTGGCGGCCTCGAAATCGCCCTCGCGACGCATCGCCGCATCGCTGCCGATGTCAAGGGCGTGCAGATCGGTCTGCCCGAGGTCAGCCTCGGCCTGCTCCCCGGTGGCGGTGGCATCACCCGCACCGTGCGCCTGCTCGGCATCCAGACGGCGCTGCTCTCGGTTCTGCTGCAGGGCAACAAGTACAACGCGGTCAAGGCCAAGGAGATCGGCCTGGTCCACGACGTCGTGGGTAGCGTCGAGGAACTCGTTCCGGCCGCCAAGGAATGGATCAAGGCCAACCCCGAGGGCGGCATCCAGCCGTGGGATGTCAAGGGCTACAAGATCCCCGGCGGCACCCCTTCCAGCCCGGCCCTCGCCGCGAACCTTCCGGCCTTCCCCGCGAACCTGCGCAAGCAGATCAAGGGCGCCCCGATGCCGGCTCCGCGCGCCATCATGGCCGCCGCCGTCGAGGGCTCGCAGGTGGACTTCGACAATGCGTCGACCATCGAGTCGCGGTACTTCGTCGAACTCGCCACCGGCCAGGTCGCGAAGAACATGATCCAGGCGTTCTTCTTCGACATGCAGTCCATCAACTCGGGCGCTTCGCGTCCTAAGGACGTGCCGAAGCGCGAGATCAAGAAGGTCGGCGTTCTCGGCGCGGGCATGATGGGCGCCGGCATCGCCTACGTCTCCGCCAAGGCCGGTTTCGACGTCGTCCTCAAGGACGTCACCCTCGAGGCCGCCGAACGTGGCAAGAACTACTCGGAGAAGATCGAGGCCAAGGCCCTCTCGCGTGGCAAGACCACCGAGGAGAAGTCGAAGGCTCTGCTCGACCGCATCACGCCGACGGCCGACCCCGCCGACTTCGCGGGCGTCGACTTCGTCATCGAGGCCGTGTTCGAGAACACCGAGCTCAAGCACAAGGTGTTCCAGGAGATCGAAGACATCGTCGATCCCGACGCGCTGCTCGGCTCGAACACCTCGACGCTGCCCATCACCGGTCTCGCGACCGGCGTCAAGCGTCCCGAGGACTTCATCGGTATCCACTTCTTCTCGCCGGTCGACAAGATGCCGCTGGTCGAGATCATCAAGGGTGAGAAGACCTCCGACGAGGCCCTGGCCCGCGTGTTCGACTACACGCTCGCGATCCGCAAGACTCCGATCGTCGTCAACGACAGTCGCGGCTTCTTCACCTCGCGTGTGATCGGCACCTTCGTCAACGAGGCCATCGCCATGCTCGGCGAGGGCATCGAGCCCGCGACCATCGAGCAGGCCGGTTCGCAGGCGGGTTACCCGGCTCCGCCGCTGCAGCTGACCGACGAGCTGAACATGAAGCTCATGCAGAAGATCGCGAAGGAATCCGAGGAGGCCGCCAAGCAGGGCGACACCAAGCTCGGCACCACGCGTCATCCCGCACTCGACGTGGTCGACTGGATGGTCGAGCAGGGTCGTCCGGGTCGTCTCGAGAAGGCCGGCTTCTACGAGTACGACGAGAACGGCAAGCGTCAGGGCATCTGGCAGGGTGTGCGCGATCACTTCAAGACCGAGGCGACCCTCGATGTGCCGCTGCAGGATCTGATCGACCGCATGCTCTTCGCCGAGGCGATCGAGACCCAGAAGTGCTTCGACGAGGGTGTTCTCGAGACCACCGCCGACGCCAACATCGGCTCGATCTTCGGCATCGGCTTCCCGGCCTGGACCGGTGGTGTCGCTCAGTACATCGTCGGCTACCCGGGTGGCAAGGAAGGCTTCGTCAAGCGCGCCGAGGAACTCGCCGCCAAGTACGGCGAGCGCTTCAACCCGCCGGCGTCGCTGCGCAGCTGACGCACACGACGGTTGCACGGAAGGGGGGCCCCCCCCCCCGCGGGGGGGGGCCCGGGCCGTGGGGCGGGGGTGTTTTTTGGGCGCGGGGGGGGGGGGGGGGGCCCCCCCCCGGGGGCGCGGCGGGGGCGGGGGGTTGTGGGT